>CAZOBT010000089.1:0-7395 GCA_964578025.1 uncultured Rhodocyclaceae bacterium
GAGGATTTCCTTGACCGCGACGGGACAGGCATCGGCATCAACCCATATTTTCATTATTTTGTCCTGATTGCCTGTGGGTACAAGCTGATGCGTGCAACCGCAAGTTGAGGCAGAAAGAAGGCTAGATAAGCAAAAACCCAGTTAGTTTGCACTAACTGGGTTTTATATTTGGCTCCCCGACCTGGGCTCGAACCAGGGACACACGGATTAACAGTCCGTTGCTCTACCGACTGAGCTATCGGGGAAGAGAGCTGCGCATTATAGCGACGTTTTTCTAAAATGCAAGCTTTCCAACAAAAAAATCTACCACAACATTCGGGCAAAACTTAGCCTTAATGCAGCACACGCGGCATGGCGAGGGTAAATTCAGGGATAGTCACCGCAAACGGTTCGCCCTGTTCCGTCACCATATGGTAAGTCCCGCGCATCGAACCAACGGGCGTAGCCAGAATACAACCACTCGTATAATCAAAGACTTGACCCGGTTGCAGCAAAGGTTGATAACCCACCACGCCTAAGCCTTTGACTTCATCGGTACTGCCTTCACCATCGGTAATCACCCAATGGCGCGAGATCAACTGCGCAGGCACGCCGCCTTGGTGCTTAATCACAATATGGTAAGAAAAGGCATAACGCCCCTCATCAATGCTGGATTGTTCGGCTAAATATTGCGTTTCAACGGTGACTAAAATTTGCGCGGGGGCGGTGCTAGGAGATTTGGACATGGGGTATTCACTTTCTTTTTGTTGAGTTCGCGCCTCTGACAAACTTCCCCGCATTCAGTTTCCGTGCCAAGGATGGCAACGGTAAAATGCCGCCCTTCTTTTGGTCTTTTGCGATTGGATAATCATCATGGCAGCTCCCGATTTTGTCTTAGCCCCCAGCTTACTTTCTGCGGATTTTGCCCAATTGGGTAACGAAGTATCGCGTGTGATTGCGGCAGGGGCTGATTGGATTCATTTTGATGTCATGGATAACCATTACGTGCCGAATTTGACGATTGGCCCTTTGGTCTGCGAGGCCATCCGCCCACACACTACCGCCCCAATTGATGTGCATTTAATGGTTAAGCCTGTCGATCGCATCATTCCTGATTTTGCCAAAGCTGGGGCAAACATCATTACCTTTCACCCCGAAGCCTCCGAACACGTCGACCGCAGCTTGGCCTTAATCCGCGACTGTGGTTGTCAAGCTGGGTTGGTGTTTAACCCGGCTACGTCCTTACATTACATGGACTATGTGATGGACAAATTGGATGTGGTGCTGTTGATGAGTGTGAACCCCGGCTTTGGTGGGCAAAAATTTATCCCCAATACCCTGCAAAAACTGCAAGCCGCGCGCGCCAAAATTGATGCTTACACGGCGCAAACCGGGCGGGTGATTCGTTTAGAAGTCGATGGTGGCGTAAAAACCGACAACATCGCCGAAATCGCCCGCGCCGGAGCTGATGCCTTCGTCGCCGGTTCTGCCGTCTTTGGCGCAGGCAAGGACAGCGACCCCAACCGTTACGATTCAATCATTGCTGCCATGCGCACCGAGTTGGCAAAGGTCGAACGCTAAGGTAAGGCGTTAACCAATCGGATAATTAGCCGTTTGCGGCGATTGCAAGCAAACACAAAGGATCACCAGCGCACACGACAATCACTTTACGGCGTGAGGTTTCCCCGCTTTTCAGACTAAGCTGATGGCGGGGAATAACGAGTTTATCGGCAAGGTAAGCCAACAAAGCGGCATTGGCTTTGCCATCCACCGGTGGGGCGGCAAGGCGTACTTTCAGTGCATCGCCATGTTCGCCAACAATCTCGGTTTTCTTTGCTCCCGGTTGAATATGTAGGGTCAGCAGATAGCTACCATCCGCTTGCTGCCGACACCACACCGGAAAAACGCCGCCCAGCACTTACAACACCAAACGCACGGCTTGCAACAAGACAATCGCTACTAAAGGAGAAAGATCAACATTAGCGACTGGCGGTAAAACCCGCTGAATTGGAGTCAATACAGGTTGGCTCAAGCGTTGAGCCAAACCCATCAACGGTGAGCTTGGATTGATCCACGATAAGATGGCGAAGAGGAAGACAATTAGAATTAGTAAGTTGATAAAGGCTTCCATCGTGCCAACGAGCGTTTGCCAAAAAATCATCCCCGCCACTTTGTTAGAGCCAAAAACTAAAGCTGCTTCGGTGCTGGTGATAATCATGTACTTAACTACCGCTTGCATCGGTAATACAGGAATAAGGCTGGCAAAATCGAGGCCAAAACGGCTAGGGACAAACCGGCGCAGTGGCAACACCGCCCAATTGGTAATTTGCATTACAAATTGCCCAAACGGGTTATTCAGCGACACTTGTTGCCATTGCATATAGAAGCGCAGCAAAAATATCATGCTGAAGAAATCGACAACTGCATCAAGAATAAAGAATAACGCTTGCATTATGCTGCTCCGAGAATGTCACCTAATTCTTTACCACGCACCGCTGCGGCATGTACGCCAGCAATGATTCCGGCTTTAACCCCGGTATCTGCCATGACCTTTAAAGCGGCTTCGGTTGTGCCGCCTTTAGACGTAACACGCTCACGCAAAACGCTGGCTGCTTCATCCGATTGCGCCGCGAGTTTTGCCGCACCCAACACGGTTTCGATGGAAAGTTGCCGTGCTTGTTCGGGGGTAAAACCAAGTTCAGCGGCGGCTTGTTGCATGGCTTCAATAAACAAGAAAACATACGCCGGGCCACTGCCGGATAAGGCCGTGATGCCATCAATTTGTGGCTCATTTTCCACCCACACCGTGCTTCCTACGGCTTGCAAAATTCGCTCTGCCATTTCACGCTCGGTAAACGACACGCTCGGCGCGGCACACAAGCCCGTAATCCCAGCACTGATTAAGGCCGGAGTATTTGGCATAGTGCGTACAATTTTGGCATAGCCGCCTAACCATTGGCTCAAGGTATCTAAACGCAAACCAGCGGCAATACTAATCACTAACTGCTGCTTTAATTGCCCCAGCAAAGGCTGCACCGCTTCACGCATTTGTTGCGGTTTAACGGCTAAAACGACTACCGAAACCGCCCAATCTGCTGCCTCTGCACTGGCATAAACTGTTACGCCATAGCGTGCCGCGAGTTGCGCCCGATTCTCAGGATTCGGTTCGATTACCCCGATATGCTCAGGGGTAAAGCCTTGTTGAATTAAGCCGCCAATTAAGGCGTTTGCCATGTTGCCACCACCAAGGAAATTTATTTTCATGATTATGAGTACAGTAAAAGTGAGAAAGACCCCGAAGGTCGAAGTATAGGCGAATCACGCCACGCGCTGCCGTGCACCGAAGATCGCTGTGCCAATTCTGACAAGGGTTGCACCACAGGCAATCGCTGCTTCTAGGTCATCAGACATTCCCATCGACAAGGTATCTAGGGGCAAGCCTTGTTCTTGCAAAGCCAAAAATAGCGTTTGTAACTGGCGTAAATCCTGACATTGCGCCGCAAAATCGGGGGCAGGGGCAGGAATTGCCATCAAGCCTCGTAGCTGTAAATTCGGCAAACGTGCGACGGCGTGACATAGCTCTGCCGCTGCCTCCAAAGCACAACCGCTTTTGCTGGCTTCACCCGATACATTAACTTGCACACAAACCTGTAGCGGCGGCAAATTGCTTGGGCGTTGCTGCGCTAGACGTTCGGCGATTTTCAGGCGTTCAATGGAATGCACCCACGCAAAATGCTCAGCCACCAAGCGCGTTTTATTGCTTTGTAAAGGGCCGATGAAGTGCCACTCTAGCCCTAAATTGAGCGGTGCGAGAGCACGGATTTTATCCACACCTTCTTGCACATAATTTTCGCCAAAGGCGCGTTGCCCGGCGGCAGCGGCAATGGCGACGGCAGCAGCAGGCTGGGTTTTACTCACCGCAAGTAAGCGAACACTATTGGGAGTACGCCCAGCGTCTTGTGTTGCCAACTCAATCCGCTGCTGGATTAGCGCAAGATTGAGATCGATATCAATTTCACTCATAATCAACAAATATATAAATTTAGGATTGCTCCATGAACATTACTGAGCTGCTCGCCTTTTGCGTTAAAAACAAAGCATCTGATTTGCACCTCTCTGCGGGTATGCCGCCTATGATCCGGGTTCATGGCGATGTGCGCAAAATTAATTTGCCACCGATGGAGCACCAGGATGTGTACAACATGGTGTACGACATCATGAGTGATGCCCAGCGTAAGCAATTTGAAGAAAATTTGGAATGTGACTTTTCTTTTGAAATTCCTAACCTTGCTCGTTTTCGGGTCAATGCCTTTAACCAAAATCGGGGGGCAGCGGCGGTTTTCCGTACCATTCCGTCACGGGTTTTAACCTTGGAAGAGTTGGATTGTCCAGCAATCTTCAAAGACATTTCCGAAACCCCACGCGGCATTGTCTTGGTAACGGGGCCAACCGGTTCGGGGAAATCCACCACCTTGGCGGCGATGATTGACTACATCAACGACACGCAATATGGGCATATCTTAACAATTGAAGACCCGATTGAATTTGTGCATCAATCAAAGAAATGCCTGATTAACCAACGCGAAGTTGGCCCACAAACCCTGTCCTTCTCCAACGCCTTGAAATCGGCTCTACGCGAAGACCCGGACGTAATTCTGGTGGGGGAAATGCGTGACTTAGAAACCATCCGTCTTGCGTTAACTGGCGCGGAAACGGGGCACTTGGTTTTTGGAACGCTGCACACCTCCAGCGCGGCAAAAACGGTTGACCGGATCATTGACGTATTCCCCGCCGCAGAAAAAGAAATGGTGCGCTCAATGTTGTCAGAATCCTTACGCGCCGTGATTTCACAAACTCTGTTGAAAACTGCCGATGGTTCGGGGCGTGTGGCGGCACATGAAATTATGGTTGGCACACCGGCAATTCGTAACTTGATCCGCGAAAACAAAGTCGCACAAATGTATTCGGCGATTCAGACTGGACAAAAGTTAGGGATGCGCACTCTTGACCAATCGTTGGTCGACCTTGCGCGGCGGCGTGTTATCACCGTCGCCGAAGCCCGCAGTAAGGCGGCGGATAAAGAACTCTTCCAAATTGCGTAGTTGCGAAACTACCCATCTAACAGCATCTAATAATTTGTAGTTGGCATTAAGGATAAATACGATGGAACGTGATCAGTCGTTAAAGTTTATGCATGATCTTTTGCGCCTGATGACGCATAAAAAGGGTTCGGATCTTTTTATTACCGATGGTTTTCCACCAGCTATCAAGATTGATGGCAAATTAACCCCAGTTTCTAATCAGGTATTAACGGGCGCACATACGTTGGAGCTGGCACGGGCGATTATGAATGATCGCCAAGCGGCTGAATTTGAAGCCACCAAAGAATGTAACTTTGCCATTTCGCCCCCCGGTATTGGGCGTTTCCGGGCGAACGCCTATATTCAACGTGGGCGCGTTGGCCTAGTTTGCCGGGCAATCAATATGAACATTCCTTCGATGGATGAGCTGGGCTTGCCCCCAATTTTGAAGGAATTAGCATCATGCAAACGTGGCCTGATTTTGGTGGTTGGTGGCACAGGAACAGGGAAATCAACGACCTTGGCGGCGATGACTGACTTCCGTAATGCCCATAGTTATGGACACATCATTACGATTGAAGAGCCGATTGAATATATCTTTGACCACAAAAATTGCATCGTTACACAACGGGAAGTGGGCATTGATACCGACAGCTGGGACATTGCCCTGAAAAACACCCTGCGCCAAGCTCCCGATGTGATCATCATGGGAGAAATCCGTGACCGCGAGGGGATGGAATATGCGATTGCCTATGCCGAAACTGGGCATTTGGCTTTAGCGACCTTGCACGCCAACAACGCCAACCAAACGATTGACCGCATTATTAACTTCTTCCCCGAAGAAAAGCGTGATCAGTTATTGATGGATTTATCGCTCAACCTTCGCGCCATCGTTTCACAACGTCTTGTCCCCCGCAAAGGCGGCAAAGGCCGTCTTGCCGCGATTGAGGTCTTGCTCAATACCCCCTATATCGCCGACCTGATTGGCAAGGGCAACATACCTGACATTAAAGAAGTCATGAAGAAATCAAAAGAGCCAGGAATGATTACCTTCGACCAAGCTCTATTCGATCTCTATGAAGCTGGACGCATTTCCTATGAAGATGCGCTACGCAATGCCGACTCGATCAACGATTTACGCCTACGCATCAAACTCAATAGCCGCGACAGCCGCGACCGTAATTTGAGTAGTGAGGTTGGTATTTTGAATATTGTGGAAGATTAGGCTTGTTCAAAGTTAAAAGTTAGAAATATTTGGTCTAAATTCAAAAACACCGGATAAGGCATCTACTACTTGGCTTATGGAGAAAAATATGATTTGGTCTATTGTTTTTAATCGGCTGTTTTCTCGTATCAAGCCTTGGGGGAGCTTAGTCTGTTGCAGTTTGTTGTTAACAGCTTGCGCGGGGCCGACAATGCGGATTGCGGCATTGCAAACACCTGAAGTTGAAGAGGCGGCGCGGTATCGGAAAATCGCGCTTGCCCCATTTCTTGGGCAATACGGAGAAGCCCTAACGACCAATCTGGCAACAGGTATGAACAATGCCCATGTGCAAGGTCGCCCGGTGTATCAACAAGTGCTCCGCGTTCCAGCTGGGCGTATTACAGACCCGAATGATCCGCGTGCTTTAGCCAACTTTACCCGTAGTTTGGGGGCAGAAGCCCTCATTTTTGGGGATGTACAAATTGCGGGAATCAGTGACGGTTTCCGTACTCAGCAAGAGTACATTTGCACCCGCTATAGCGATAGTGACCAACATAAAGACGGTGACAAAAATCGAGATAAAGGCAAAAGTAGTACAAGAAAATGTGTTGAGGGCTATTACAAGGTAACTCAATGCACCGACCGTCGCGCCGTATTGCAGGTGCAAGTGAGCTTGTTGGATGCACGGAGCAGCAATCTGGTTTACCGCGAAGTCCTTGCTCGCCATAGTGACTCTTCGGGCTGCGGTTACACGCCGCCGCAAGATGGCTGGGTGATGTTAGATAGCTTGGCAAAAAATATGGTCGACACCTTGATGTTAAAGCTCGTACCGCATGATCGGTTGGTTGATCTGCCACTGATGAGCAGTGACGACAGCATTAACGAGCGCGACAAATTCGATATGGCGATTAAGTTTGCCCAAGAAGCACGTTTAGATCGGGCGATGGAAGTCTTGCAACAGCTCAATACCACCCAACCCAATTCACCATTGATCTATTACAACCTTGGTATCTGTGCCGAATCCCGCCGTGCCTATACCGAAGCTCAGACGTATTACCAGCAAGCAGAGCGTCTAAGCAAAGAACCAAAAAAATTGATTAGTGCCGCTTTAGTGCGCAATGGGCGCAATAT
>CAZOBT010000089.1:7495-8639 GCA_964578025.1 uncultured Rhodocyclaceae bacterium
AATCGCGGTAGAATCAATATATAAGCAATTGCTTATATATTGATAAGCCAGTCATGGCATAAACCAAGAGTTTAGGAGAAACAAGTATGAGTAAATCCTTCGTGACGATTACCAGTGATGTATCCAAAGCCTTAGGCACTTTGCGTAAAGAAATCCCTGACACGATGGCAGGGTTTGGCGCGATGTCGCAGGCCGCGTTAAAGGGCGGAGCGATTGATGAATTGCATAAAGAACTGATTGCTTTAGCGATTGGTGTCAGCAGCCGTTGTGATGCCTGTATCGGCTTTCATGTCAAAGCTTTAATCCGCTTAGGTGTTACCCGTGAGCAATTGATGGAAACCTTGGGTATCTGCACCTATATGGGCGGCGGCCCGACCTTAATGTATGCGGCGGAAGCGGTGCGGGCTTATGATGAATTATTAGCAGTAACGCCAGCAGCAAAGGCATAAATTTCGGCCGTCATTGGCTTCAGAATTGGGAGTTTTTTTGTGGTTTTGCACTAATTCTGGCATTTCAGTGTGCCGTGTATTTGCACATTGCACGAGTGCTACTACACTCAATGCCTTTGCTATTTTGTACCGCGCTTCCCCGCCGTGCTGCCCTTTTCTGGAGCCTATGTTATGAAAAAAATTGCCAGCCTTTGTTTTTCTTTTGGACTGCTTTCGCTGTCTTCCCTTGCTCATGCCCAAGGCTTCTCGGGGGGATTTGGTTTAAACATTATTCCCGAATGTGGCGGTTGCCAAACCCAAGAGCAATTCCCCAATGCCATGCGGGCGTTTGCCGAAGCTTTTAATAAGCAAGCGAGCAAACATGGTTTAAATACCGGCAGTGCAGAATTTGTGGTGCGTTATTTCCGCGCCCGTGGCTTAGGTGGGCGTTTAGCGTCTGGTGCAACGGGGAAAGATGAAATGACCGTAGAAATGCGGGTGGGTGGGCAAGTTTTTACGGCGACCGATGCGGCATGGACTCCCTTTACTGGCTATGAAGGTGTCGCTGAAAACGTTGCCGAACAACTCGCCGATTATTGGATTACCCGCCGGGGGAGTATCAACACAACAGGTGGCACAACTACCAGTAGCACAGGCGGTAACAGCGGACAACCTTACCAAGCTAGTAGCTATCAAAGTTCCTCCACCGGAAACAC
>CAZOBT010000090.1:0-8633 GCA_964578025.1 uncultured Rhodocyclaceae bacterium
ATGGGCGAGCGGGTTGATGAGGAAATTGAAGCTGTGGCAGAAATTTTTGGGACAAAAATTCCATTGACTGGCTTTTATTCCTATGGCGAGATTAGCCCATTTATGCCTTTAGGAACATGTAAGCTACACAACCAAACCATGACCATTACATGGATTAGTGAAGAAGAGGATTAATATGCATCGCGGTTTGTTACGTCAACTAAAACGACTATGTGCGGTTGAGAACGAAGCCGATATTGCAGGCTTATTGGAAGACATTAGCGTTTTTGCCCAACGCAACGATTTGCCCTTACAAATCGGTTTGTTGTTGCAAAATTTCGGTGCTTTGCTTGAGCGTATTGAGGGCTCTTATCAGCAATACGAACGAGATTTAGAGCTACGTTCCCGTAGTTTAGACCTTAGTTCAAAAGAGCTAAGCAATACTAATAAACAACTCCGAGGCGAAGTCGAGCTACGCGAAAAGGCCCTAAATGCTTTACGCAAAACTCTACAGGATTTACTGCAAAGCGACACTCCTGATCAGGATGTGGCTAAGGATGATTTAACCGCTATCTCACAACGTTTATCAACGCTGGTTGCCGAGCGTGAAACGAGCCGGATGGAACTGACCAACCAGCAATTTGCCCTTGATCAACATGCCATTGTTAGCATTACCGATTTACAGGGCAACATCACTTACGCTAACGATAGCTTTGTCAAAATCAGTGGTTATAGCCGTGACGAGTTACTCGGTAAAAACCATCGCCTGATCCGCTCTGACTGCCACCCCCCTGAGTTTTTCCACACGATGTGGGATACCATCAGCCAAGGGCGGGTCTGGAAAGGTGAAGTGTGTAATCGTACTAAAAATGGCGAGTTGTATTGGGTCGCCGCTACGATTGTGCCGTGTATTAACCATGATTGGATGCCTTACCAATACATTGCGATTCGTACTGACATTACCGCCATGAAAAATGCTGAAGCGGCAATTTTGGCAGCGAAAGAGGCAGCAGAGGCTGGCAGTCGAGCCAAAAGCGAATTCTTGGCCAATATGAGTCATGAAATTCGCACGCCGATGAACGGCATTATTGGCATGACCGAGTTGGCCTTAGATACACCCCTTAACGAAGAACAACGCGAGTATTTGCAGATTGTGAAAACCTCGGCAGATTCTTTGCTCACCATCATCAACGACATTCTTGATTTTTCCAAGATTGAAGCAGGCAAGCTCAGCATTGAAACGATTTCTTTTGATTTACCGCGCTTGTTGCAAGAAACCCTGAAAACGCTGTCACTACGGGCGCATCAAAAGGGCTTAGAGCTAATCTGTGATTTAGGTGATAGCTTACCCGAGCGTTTCTTAGGTGATCCGGGACGGGTACGCCAAGTTTTGGTAAACCTGATTGGCAATGCGATTAAATTTACCGAAACCGGTGAAATTATTCTGCGGGCGTTAACGGTAGGTCACGATGCCAACGGCAATGTAATTTTGCACATCTCTGTACAAGATACGGGTATCGGAATTCCCATTGAGAAGCAGAGCATGATCTTTGAAGCCTTTTCGCAAGAAGATGGCTCAATTAGTCGTCGTTATGGTGGCTCCGGCTTAGGGTTGACCATTTCCAATCGTTTGGTCGGTCTCATGGGTGGGCGGATGTGGGTGGATAGTACGTTAGGAGAGGGCAGTACCTTCCATTTCACCCTAGCTCTACCCTTAGATGAAAGTAACGCTGAAGATATGCCGATTCCACAATCTAGCCTGTTGGGACGACATATTTTGGTAGTTGATGACAACGAAGCCAATCGCCAAGTGTTATGTTCGCTCTTACAGAAATGGCAAATTCGTACCGAAGCGGTGGACTCTGGGCAAGCCGCACTCAATCGCTTATATGCGCTCGGACCAAATTTTGACTGCATCTTGCTTGATGTGCATATGCCAGAGCTAGACGGTTTTGCCGTGGCAGAGCGTTTATTGCAACAGCCGCTGAACAAAGGTAATCCACCGATCATCATGCTGACTTCGGGGGGCTTACGTGGTGATGCGCAACGCTGTCGGGACTTAGGCATTAGTGGCTATTTTTCTAAGCCGATTGCGGGCGAAGAATTGTTATTAGCCTTACAACGCTTATTTGGGCAAAGCGAACAACACGAAAATAACGGCGGCAAACCCAGCGACAGCCCCTTGTTAACCCGCCATCTTTTGCGCGAAACCCAGCAAGTGTTACGTATTCTCTTGGTTGAAGATCATCCGATTAACCAAAAACTCGCCACGACCATTTTAGAAAAATGGGGGCATGAGGTTTTTGTGGCGGTGAATGGGCAAGAAGCAATTACTTGGTTAGAAAACCATCGCTGCGATTTGGTCTTGATGGATATGCAAATGCCCGTGATGGATGGGGTAGAAGCGACACATATCATTCGCCAGCGCGAAACTGCGTATGGCGGGCATTTGCCGATTATTGCCATGACCGCCAATGCCATGACTGGCGACCGTGAGGTATGTTTAGCGGCGGGGATGGATGATTACTTGGCGAAACCCGTAAAAGCCGCCGATTTGTTAAGCAAAATCAACCTTTGGGGTGGGCAAACCCAACCGCTTGAACAGGCGGGAACACCATATTTGCGCAATTTTGATTACGCGGCAGCTCTCGCCAACAATACCAACCCCAGTGCGCAAGTCATTGCCTCCTTGCTGATTGACGGGGCAGAAAAAGAATTAGGGGATTTAGCCGAAGCCTTATTTGCCCAAGATGAAGTGCGGGTCAAACGTTTAGCGCATACCTTTGCTGGGACATTGGCCATTTTGAATATCGAACCTGCGTACAAAGTCGCGCATGAAATTGCCCAACAAACCGAACGCGGTAATTTTGAGGTCATGCGTTTGTTACGCGCCTTAGAACAAGAAATCAAAATGCTCTTGCCACATTTACATGTGTGGTTAGGCACAGAAGCCAACAATCCCAGCCACAACCATGTGGATGCTGATGCAGACTCCACAGAGCATCAACACTGATTGGATTGTTATGGGGCAAACATTAAACTTAAACGGCAAAGTAGTTTTAATCACGGGCGCGGCACGGCGCGTGGGGGCGTGTATTGCCCGGCGGCTGCATCAAGCCGGAGCGAATGTCGTCATCCACTATCGCCAAGCGGCAGAGGATGCAGCGGCCTTAGCCGCAGAATTACAACAACATCGCCCCAATTCAGCGTTCTTAGTACAAGCCGATTTGCGTGATGTAGCGGCCTTTCCAAGCTTAGTAGCACAGATACTGGCGCACTATGGGCAGTTAGATGGTTTGGTGAATAACGCCTCTAGCTTTTTCCCGACCCCGCTTGGCGCAATTGATGCGTCGGCTTGGGATGATTTAGTCGGAAGCAATTTCAAAGCCCCTTTATTTTTAACTCAAGCCTGCGCCCCAGCCTTGCGCCAACAGCAAGGAAACGTGGTCAATATCACCGATATTCATGCCGAACGCCCCTTGGCTGGCTACCCGCTCTATTCGGCGGCAAAGGGTGCGTTACTGAGCTTAACCCGTGCCTTAGCGATTGAATTAGCCCCGGAAATCCGGGTTAATGCGGTCGCGCCCGGTGCGATTTTATGGCCGGAAGATGGGCAATTTCCTCGCCCAGAGCGGCAAGCGATTGTGCAACATACGCTGTTAAAACGCGAAGGTTCGCCAGAAGAGATCGCCTCTGCGGTACACTTCCTGCTTGCCGAGGCCACTTATATGACCGGACAGGTCTTAAATGTTGATGGTGGACGCACGGCGCATCTTTAACTGACGTTGGATTTATGGATACAGCAAGCACCACTATCAGCAGCAGCACCAATACCACTCATACCGCGACACCAAATACAGCAGCAGAGACGAGCACAACGACAAGCGGCAGTTCGAATAGTTTTCTGAAACTGCAACGCTTTTTAGAAGGACGCGTCGGCAAAGCGATTGCGGATTACAACATGATTGAGGACGGGGATACCGTCCTTGTTTGTGTTTCCGGGGGCAAAGATTCGTATTCTTTGCTGAATTTGTTGATGGCTCTCCAACGCCGCGCCCCGGTTAAGTTTCGCTTGATTGCGATGAACCTAGATCAAAAACAGCCCGGTTTCCCAGAAGACATTTTGCCGCATTATTTTGAGTCGATTGGTATCGAATACCGCATCGTTGAGGCCGATACCTATTCCATCGTGAAAGAAAAAATCCCCGAAGGCAAAACCACTTGTTCCTTATGCTCACGTTTGCGCCGGGGGATTATTTACCGTACCGCCAAAGAGCTGGGAGCGAACAAAATTGCCCTTGGGCATCACCGCGACGATATGGTGCACACCTTGTTGCTGAATATGTTGTTTGGCGGCAAATTAAAAGCCATGCCCCCCAAGCTCGTTACCGATGACAAAGCGCATATCGTGATTCGCCCCTTGGCCTATTGCCCAGAAGAAGACATTGCCCGCTTTGCACGGGGCATGGGTTTCCCCATCATTCCGTGTAATCTCTGTGGCTCGCAAGAAAACTTGCAACGGCAAAAGGTCAAAGAAATGATGCACGACTGGGACAAACGTTATCCCGGTCGCACCCGTGCGGTGTTTACCGCGTTGCAAAACATTGTGCCAAGCCATCTCGCTGACCAAAGTTTGTTTGATTTCCAAGGCTTAACCTTAGACAGCGAAGTTGAGGAAGGTGATATTGTCTTTGATAGTCCTGAATTTGGTCTGAATAATATTATTCCGATTAACCTTGCCGAATAAGCACGACCTACTTGCCTAACGTGAATTCATCTGTTCTATACCGCACTTTGGTCTTTACCGATCTTGCTGGCAGCACCGCCTTGTTTGAAGAGCGTGGTGATGCCGCAGCATTAGCAACGATTCGGACTTGCCAACAGATCATGCAACGTGTGATCGTGCAGCATGGCGGTGAGCTGGTGAAAACCTTAGGCGATGGTGTCATGGCAGTATTTAGCGATGCGGCTACGGCCTTGCAAGCCGCATGGTTAATGGTGCAGGTAGTAGCAGAAAACCCTAGCAACCCGGCCTTACGCGCCGGGGTGCACTCTGGTGAGGTGCTCAGTGCGGGGGAAGATTATTTTGGCGATACGGTGAATGTCGCGGCACGTTTGTTGAGCGAAGCCAAGCCAGGACAGGTCGTGACCAGTTTGCAAACGGTGTTACTGCTGCCCGAAGAGCTACAACCCGCACTGTATGATTTGGGAGTGTGCCAAGTACGCGGTCGTGCTGGTACGCTAAATTTGTACCTGTTTCAGCCCGAAACAACACGTTTAGACACAGTGGATGTCAGCGACGACGTTGAGCTTGACCCTCCGCATCTCCCTTACTTACCCCCACGCGAGCAGGCATTGCCTAGCTCACATGGAATGGGACTCAGCCGTTTAGGCCAACATTTGGGAACACACTCGGTATTGCCGAAAACCCTGATCCCACCAAGCCCCGGTAAAGTGCTAGCACTGCGCTGGGCGCAGCATCCGGCCTTGCCCTTGGATGCCAACTGCCCAGTCGTCTGTTTAGGGGCAGATAGCAGCAATGAAATTGTCCTCAGTGGTGACGGGGTATCGCCCACCCATGCGCGTATCGAATGGCAAGAAGAGGCTTATGTTTTAGTCGACCAAAGTAATGCTGGAACTTGGGTACAGCAAAATGGGCAAGCTCCCTTGTTTTTGCGCCATGAACAAATCCCCCTCCAAGGCACTGGCTGGATTTCGTTGGGCACGCCGTTTTTGCCTCAGTCCCCGCATTTGTCTAACGAGGAAAATAGTTCGTCCTCGTTAGTCCATTTTCATCATCTTCTATCGTCGTAACAGCGTTCAGGCGCACGCCTCGCGCTGCTTTTCTAAGTGCAGCAGCCATTATGGAAAACTTTGACCTCATTATTGTCGGAGGCGGGTTAGCAGGGGCGAGTTTAGCCGTTGCCCTACGCCGTTCTTCCTTACACATTGCCCTTGTCGAATCTGCCGCCCCCCGTCGCCCCGCCAATGCCGGATGGGATGCGCGGGTCTATGCGGTGAGTCCCGCCAATGCCAAATTCCTTGCCGAGATTGGCGTATGGAAACACCTTGATCCAGAACGCATGGCGAGCATTCAAAAAATGGCGGTGTCTGGCGATCACGGTGGACGACTGTGTTTTTCAGCGTATGAAACGGGGGTCGATGAACTCGGCTGGATCATGGAATCCTCGCTGATGGCCTGTGAGCTATGGGAAAACGTCAAACGCCAAAGCAATCTCACCTTATTTACCCCTAGCCGTCCGCAAGCCATCACCTTGGGGAATTTGGATAACAGCAATGAACTTGCCAGCTTGACTTTGGATACTGGCGAAACCCTACAGGCCAAGTTAATCGTTGCCGCCGATGGGCGCGATTCTTGGTTACGCCAGCAAGTAGGTTTAGTCGCCAACAATACCCATTATGGCGAAAAAGGCGTGGTGGCAAACTTCACCACTCAGCTCCCACATCGCCAAATTGCACATCAATGGTTTCGTGACGATGGCGTATTAGCCTATTTACCTTTGCCCGGACAACGCATGTCGATGGTGTGGTCAGCCCCCGATGCCTTAGCCGATGAATTATGCGCCCTCACCGCCGCCGAGCTTGCCGCACGGGTTGCCGCTGCTGGGCAGCATGTTTTAGGCGAGTTAGACGTGATTACCCCAGCGGTAGGCTTTCCCTTGCGCCTAATGCAAGTCCCACACATTGTCGCCCCACGCTTTGCTTTAGTCGGCGATGCCGGGCATGGCATTCATCCGTTGTCGGGGCATGGCATTAACTTAGGTTTCCAAGATGCAGCGGCCTTAGCCGAACGCTTACTCGCCGTGACGACCGGACAAAAAACCGGGCAAGACATTGGGGAATTACGCTTTTTGCAAGGCTATCAACGCGCACGGAAAGAAGAAACTTGGCTATTGCAAAATACCACCCATGCCTTACGTCGTTTGTTCCGCGATAATCCCCCCGGCCTGAAAACCTTGCGCAACCTTGGTTTAAACCTCACCGATCGTCTGCCCTTAGGCAAAAATATCTTGGTACGTTACGCTTTAGGTGCGTTTTAAGACGTGCTAAGAACCAGTAACGTATTGTTACACCTGTATTTTCGTCCCCACTCACTCTCCCTCGGACTCCCCCACTATGTTAAAAAAATTGCTTTCTTGTGTTGTTGCTGCCGCTTGCTTCAGCTCTGCCATTGCGGATGAAGCCTCTGTCGCCAAAACCCTTACCAGTAAGGGTATGCCAGTGAATAAGGTAACAAAAACCGATACCTTAGGCTTATATGAAGTGTTTACTGGCGACCGTATTCTTTATGTAGATGAGAAAGTTAGCGTCTTGATTGATGGCAATATCATTGATGTCAAAGCCAAAAAGAACCTTACACAAGAGCGTTTGCGCAAACTCACCGCGATCAAATTCTCTGATCTCCCCACCAACCAAGCGATTAAGCTCGTGCGCGGTGACGGTAAGCGCGTGATGGCAACCTTTGAAGACCCCAACTGTGGTTATTGCAAACGTTTAGTGCGCGAATTTATGAAGATGGACAACGTCACCGTTTACACCTTCCTGTTGCCGATTTTGGGTGATGATTCTTTAAAGAAATCTAAGCAAATTTGGTGCGCTGCGGATCCCGCCAAAGCATGGACAGATTGGATGGTTGAGGGTAAGCACCCCGGCAGCAAAGAAGATTGTGACGTTTCCGCCCTAAATAAAAACGTTGAATTTGCCGGTAAATTAGGCATCTCTGGCACCCCAACGATGTTCTTCGCCAATGGCGAACGCATCTCTGGTGCATTACCCCCTGCCCAAATCGAACAGCGTTTGAATGAGGCCGCTAGCAAATAACCCCCATTCGCAATCCACCGCCTGACCCACAGCCCGGAAACACCAATCCGGGCTTTTATTTGGTCTATCCGCTAATAAAGCATATATATACTGCTTTATTAGCCATTTTATAATTTGGTCTTTAACTCCAGCAACTGACTCCTTCCCCAAAATCACGGTGCACCGCTGGGCTATGTGGTGGTTTAGGGGAGGCCAAGGATTTGTCGGGCTTGTACTTCGGGGATACCAGATGTAATGAGGCGAACCAGGGCAGTGTTTAAGCCTTCATTCACTCCCTCAGCCTTACCTAGTAGATGCCCCTCCTGTAAGCCTTCCTCTTTCCCCACCAAACGCCCTTGCTCCAAGCCAGTTTGCAAACCCTGTTCAATCCCCGCTTGTAAGCCTTCTGCCACCCCCTCTTTCCGCGCCGCCGCAAGTTGGCTGTTTTCATCCCGTAACGCCCGCTCGCGCACGAAAGCATCCCACCGTGCGCCTTCGTTTTGGCTAAGGTTTTGGATTTCGCCAAGTGCTTCGTGGATAAAGGGATCGGTGATGGATTTCATGATTTCTTCTTCGCGCCAATGTTCAAAAAATAGAATCCAATTGTGTAATGCCGTTGCTGGATTTTCGGCACTACCTAGTTGATTTTTCATCATTTTATCGGCTTTAATCAGTTCAACGACGTTAAGTTGCAAGCGATCGGTGAGGCGAGTTTCATGTTGGCGACTATCGCGCATTTCAAACCGCCAGAGAGCTTGTTGTAATTCGTTGGCTTTGGTGAAGAGATCGAAGTCTAGCAAATGAATCCCAACGACCGGGCGCACTTTGTCGTA
>CAZOBT010000091.1:0-8620 GCA_964578025.1 uncultured Rhodocyclaceae bacterium
AAAGGGAAACCTGCCAAGCTGCCACCAATCCCGACAGCAACTACTAACGAGGAAGCGGCATCGGCGCGTTGATGCCACGCATTGGCGACCAACATTGGCGAGCGCACTTTTTCGGCAACTGCCAGTTGATAGCGAAATAACACCTCTTTAGCCACAAGGGTAATCAACGCCGTCCACAAGGCGAGTGGGTTAATTGGCTGTACTGCTTCAATATTCTCTAGACGCAGCCCCGCCGAAACCAAAAACCCAATCCCAACCGCCAGCAAGGCCGCGCCAAGCAGTAACGATGCCGCCGTTTCAATGCGTCCATGTCCATAAGGGTGATCTTCATCAGCAGGCGTTTGGCTATGTCGATTCGCAATCAACACAAAGAAGTCAGAGACCATATCGGTCAGTGAATGCACGCCATCGGCGACCAAACTTTGGGCATGGGCAAACATACCGATCAAAATTTGCGCGATGGTTAACACGGCATTCACGCCAACACTGACCCATGTCGAACGTTGCGCCAACGCAAAATGTTCAGGATTACCTAAAGAACTTAGCTCCTGTAGGTCATGCGGTTCATGGTGCTGCCCCATGTTCTGTTGCTCCCTGCGCTATACTCAAACTTTCGTATTTTACGGGCTTCCATAAAGACAATGGGAAAACTCACTGCATTACTGACCTTGGCACAAGAGCGCGGTCAAGCATTAGGGCTATCTTACAAAGGCGCGTTAACCCCACAAGAGGCACACGATGTCTTACGCCTTGCCCCCGGCGCAAAACTAGTGGATGTACGCACCCATGCCGAATGGGATTGGGTGGGACACATTCCTGACGCGGTAGAAATTCCGTGGATGCTCTACCCAGAACTGGAGCTAAACGAGCATTTTGTGGCGCAACTCAAACGCCAAGTTGACCCTGAGGCGATGGTGCTGTTTATCTGCCGTAGCGGGCAACGTTCCCACTACGCCGCCGAAGCCGCGACGCAGCAAGGGTATGGCGATTGCTACAACGTCCTTGAAGGATTTGAAGGCGATAAAGATGCCAATGGGCATCGTGGGCATATCGGCGGTTGGCGTAAAGCAGGCTTGCCTTGGCATCAAGGCTAATCACCGCTGTTACCGTTGTTGCCCCAACAAAAACAGCCTCACCATGACGTGAGGCTGTTTTTATTTTTGATACACCAATAACGGATTAGCGTAATTGGGTGCGCGATAGCATACTGCGAATATCGCGGTTCATTGGTAACACATAATCGGTCACAGCAAGCACGGTGTTGCTACCTGGCTGAACGACTTTCAGGTTAACAAAGACTCCATCACTGCTTGTGCCATATGAGCCGACGATCACGGCTTGTGCGTTGTGATTACGAGCAACTTCGTTAATCTCTCTTGACAACATCAATTCGCCCTCGCTTTGTTTCATATATAAGCTATTGCGAATCTTCATTTCAATCATGCTGTAGCCATTCTGCGAAAAACGTGCTGCAACCTGTTCTGAAACCAAGCGCCCTAAGGTAGAAGATTGATCCAATGCGTCAATGTTGACCACAGTTGCTACAATCAATGCGCCACCTGTGCTTATCCGTTGAAACTGTTGGATCAGATGATCCGCTGCGCGATAGTTTGTCGTCAAAAATTGATTTTGGCTTGCTGTTTCATAACTGACTTCGGGGCGTGCGGCGGGGGCTTTCACCTCGTTAGTTGTACATGCGCTGACAGCGAAGAGGCCGAACAACGCAGGGATTAACCATTTTTTCATTACATCCCCCCTCGTAAATTAAAGCTTTGGTCAGGCAAAAGTTGCGACGAATCTGGGCCGTATAAATGAGGGTCATTGTCATTGATGTAATAGGTATTGCTGGCTCGTCCAATATAGCTATCACCGTTCAATACCGACAGTGTGACAATCACTTCGTGTTGAGGTGGTGTTCCCGCATATTGACTATCAAACCATCGCCACACATCACCCGCTGCCAATGCACCAATTACTGCGGCTTGATGGGATCCATGTCGCCACACACTGCGTAACACTAGGGCACCAGAACCTAACACGGCATAGCTTGTAAAGCTTCCATCTGGACGATCACCAGCGAAGCGAACCAGTTGAGTATCAACATTAATTTCTTTTGCACCTTCTGGCGTGCGCACAATGTTGTACCCCTTATTTACCAAGGTAGTAATCAATTCATTACGCATGGCACTAAAAAACGGCGAGCCGCCTCTGGCAGTTTTTACATAATAGCGATCACATGGATTAGCACTTTTGCCACAGCCTGCATTGGGTAAATTACTGACCAACGTCTCTGCCAAATCAGAACCAATCACCTTCCAATGTGCTGCCGCTTGCAATTTACTTTGGTTAGTTGTTGGAAAATTTACTGGGCGAGGGGCTTCAGAATATGGGGCACTAACACAGGCAGTAAGCAACAACATAGCACTTACTGCATTGACAATACCCGCTTTTTTTGGCAAGCCCAAGGCCGATTGTTTTGTCAAAAACATAAATCGATTCCTATGTTTACTCAGTCAAGAAATAAGGGACAAAATCAGCATATTTTGATGATTTTGATGATTTTGATGATTTTGATGATTGTAGCATGGGCAATTTTTGTTATTCAATTATTTAGTTTTGACAAATGTAAATGAGTGAAAAATCTCCGCTTTTGGGCAAAGCTGCGAAGAGCCACGAACGTGGATGATAGAATCCTTGCCCGTGCACGACGCGCCTTAGGCAAAAAACTTGGCGTGTCGCCTTAAACGATCTTTTGCTGCAAGACGCGACCAAAATGACTTCTTCTTTTGTTTCTGCCCCGACCTCAGCCCCAACTTCAGCCCCCCTGCCTTTTGCCGATTACAACGCGCTGTCTGACGAACAATGCCAAGCTCGGATTACCGCTGCGCGGGCGAAATTGGGCAAAAAAGCCGTGTTGCTGTGCCACCATTACCAACGCGCCGATATTTACCAACATGCCGATTTAACGGGCGATTCTTTAAAGCTGTCGCGTTTAGCCTCGCAAACCGATTCGGAATACATCATTTTCTGTGGTGTGCACTTCATGGCGGAAGTCGCCGACATCATGACCGCGCCGCAACAAATCGCCATCCTGCCCGACATGGCGGCGGGGTGTTCAATGGCGGATATGGCGAATTTAGCCAAAGTCGAACGCTGCTGGCGCGAGCTGAACGAAGTCTTAAACGCCGAAGAAAGCGTCACCCCTGTCACCTACATTAACTCTGCTGCCGACCTGAAAGCCTTCTGTGGCGAACATGGCGGCATTGTGTGCACCTCATCTAACGCGGGGATCATTGCGAAATGGGCGTTTGAACGCCGGGAAAAAATCCTGTTCTTCCCCGACCAACATTTAGGCCGCTGGACAGGGCATCAAATGGGTATCCCGATGGCAGAAATGGTGGTGTGGGACCCTGACCGCGAATATGGCGGTTTGACCCCTGAGCAAATCAAACAGGCAAAAATCCTGTTATGGAAAGGCCATTGCTCGGTGCATCAGATGTTCCAAAAACGTCATATCGACGACTTCCGCGCCAAGTACCCTGATGGGATTGTCATCGCCCACCCCGAATGTAATTTTGAGGTTTGCGCCGCTTCCGACTACGTTGGCTCTACCGAGTACATCGTCAAACACATCAAAGAAGCCGCCCCCGGTACCCGTTGGCTGGTCGGCACGGAGCTGAATTTGGTCGACCGTTTAGCCAAAGAAGTTCTGCCACAAAATAAGATTGTGCAATTCATGGCAACCACGATTTGTATGTGCTCAACCATGCAACGCATCGACCCGCAACATTTGGCGTGGGTTTTAGAAAACTTGCTCGCTGGGCATGTCGTCAACCCGATCCAAGTCCCGCCGCACGAAGCCGAATTGGCAAAACTCGCCTTAGAGCGCATGTTAGCTGTCTCTTAATCTGCACCGTTACCTGTTCGGGGTTCGCCATGCTGCATATTGCAACACTGAATATTCATAAGGGCTGGTCGCCCTTGAATCGGCAGTTGATGATTCATGAACTGCGCACCGCCCTGCATGGCTTAAACCCCGACATTCTCTTTTTGCAAGAAGTCCAAGGGGCGCACGCCGGACATGCCGCCCGCTTTGGTGAGATTTGGCCTGAGGCTGCCCAACACCAGTTTTTAGCTGATAGCTCTTGGGATACGGCTTACGGTAAGAATTTGGTCTATAAAAACGGGCATCATGGCAATGCGATTTTGAGCCGTTTCCCGATTTTGCATAGCCACAACCAAGACGTAACGCATTGGCGGGTGGAAAAGCGCGGGCTGTTGCATTGCCAACTTATCACCGCCAACGGGGTGCAAGTGCATTGCGTCAGTGGGCATTTTTCGCTGTTTGCCCGCTCGCGCCGTTGGCAATTCGCCGCGTTGGCGGATTATGTCGATACCCATGTTCCAGCGCAGATGCCCTTGATTATTGCGGGGGATTTTAATGACTGGACAAACCGCGCCGAAACCTTGCTTGGGCAACGTTTAGGGCTAACCGAAATTTTTAGCCAACACGCCACACGCCACACCTCCGGCACAGGCAAACCCGCCCGCAGCTTCCCTGCCATCTTCCCGATTCTGCGCCTCGACCGCATTTATGTACGCGGCTTTGAGGTGCTGGCAGCCGAGCGTTTACATGGCAAACCGTGGTCAGACCTCACCGACCATGCGGCGTTAAGTGCATGTTTGTTGCCCCGTGTTGCGTAAATGCTGTCGCGTAAACCTTGATGCTTAAATTCTCCCGCCCGGTATTCACCAGCGGCAATCACCTGACCTTGTTGCGTTGTGGCAAAGAATACTTTCCGGCCTTGCTCGCAGCGATTGCAGCGGCGAAGCAGGAGATTCATCTGGAGAGCTATATTTTTGCCAAGGATGCCGTGGGTGAGGCGGTGAGTTTGGCCTTGTTGGCGGCGGTGCGGCGTGGGGTAGTGGTGCGCGTGGTGGTGGATGGGTTTGGGGCGCGGAATTTTGTTCAGGATTTTTTAGGTACATTAACAGCGGGCGGGGTGCACTGTTTGCTGTATCGCCGTGAGCTTGATCCTTGGCAGTTCAAACGCCGCCGCTTACGGCGTTTGCATCGCAAACTGGTGGTGATTGATGGCACAACCGCATTTGTTGGCGGTATCAACATTGTGGACGACCACAACGCCCCGCCCGGTCTTGCCCCGCGTTTTGATTTTGCGGTGCAGGTGCGCGGGCAAGTCGTGGGGCAAATTCATGCGGCAATGCGCCGTTTATGGGAAGCGTTAACCTGGGCGCGGAAGCAAAAACGTTACCGCCTCCCCCGCGCTCCCTTGTTAGCCCAAGCCACCGGGACACAAGTCGCCGCTTTTCTGCGCCGTGACAACCTGTTGCATCGGCATGACATTGCCGGGGCGTATCTCCATGCCATCGAACATGCACAAAGCGACATTCTCATCGCCAACGCCTATTTCCTCCCCGGTCGCCGTTTGCGCCAAGCCCTCTGTGCAGCGGCGAAACGTGGGGTGCGGGTACGGCTGCTGATTCAGGGCGAACAAGAAAGCGATCACCGCTTTTTGCATTTTGCGACACAGGCGATGTATCACTATTTGCTTGAGGCTGGCTGTGAGATTTTTGAATACCGCCAGAGTTTTCTCCATGCCAAAGTCGCCGTCATCGACCAAAACTGGGCAACGGTTGGTTCATCGAATATCGACCCGTTTAGCCTGTTGCTGGCACAAGAAGGCAATTTACTGGTGCACGATCAAGGCTTTGCCCACACCCTGCGCCAAGAACTTGAGCACGCCATCCAAACCGGTGCAAACCCCATCCCCCCCAACACCCCCCGCCGCCCGTGGTGGCAACGCGCGTGGCGATGGAGCTGCTACGAACTCATCCGCATCAGCATCGGCCTCGTCGGACGCGCCGGGCAAGAGTGGTGAGGGCTAGCATGTTAGTTGTATTGCTGCGCAACGTGCATATACAGCGGAATGCCGAGGATGAGGTTAAAGGGAAAGGTTAGCCCTAAGGCCATGCCAAAATAGAGAGAGGGATTGGCTTCGGGGATGGCGTAGCGGATCACCGCAGGAACGGCGATATACGAGGCACTGGCGGCTAAGACCATGAGCAAACCAGCATTACCCGCAGATAACCCAACGGCATTGGCAAGTAACAAGGCCAAGGCGGCATGGCTCACCGGGGCGACAAGGGCATAGACGAAGATCGCGGGCGATTTACCGCGCAAACCGCCAAGATTTTTCGCCGCCATCAAGCCCATATCGAGTAGGAATAAAGCCAACATGCCTTTGAATAAATCCACCGAAAAAGGAGCCATGACTGCTTTGCCTGCTTCGCCCGTGACTAAACCCACCAGCATTGCCCCGATTAACAATAACTGCGCTCCGTCAGTCAGCGATTCGTGCATGATTTTCTTCAAAGAAAAATCGCCAGCGGCATAACCCAATACCGCCGTGCCATTGCCCATGAGCTGAATATTCCCCGCACTGGCGGTTTGGCGTAAGCAATTTGCCAAGACAATGGCAACAATAATTGCGGGCGATTCCATCAAGGCCATTGCCGCCGCCATATGCCCACCATACGCAATGTCATGGGTATCGAGATATTGCATTGCCGTAATAAAGGTCACAGCACTGACCGAGCCATACGAGGCCGCAATCGCCGCTGCGTCATAGCCATTGACGTAGCGTTTGAGGAGGAAGTAGCTCAACACCGGCAAGACAAAGGCCAGCAATACCGCACAGGCCAGCGAGCTAACGACTTCAAAGGTAAAGCCTGATTGTGCCAAGGCAAACCCACCTTTTAAGCCCAAGGCCATCAGTAAATATAACGAGAGAAAACGAGAAATTGGCGCAGGAATTTCTAAATTCGACTTTAGCAAGCCCGCCGTTACCCCAAGGATAAAAAACAAAATCGCCGGATCAAGTAGGTTATTCATGACACTGCTTTCGCACAAAAATGACTTGCCCCGGAGCATACACAGGCGAATTCATATAGAAAAATGAATTGTTTTTATGTTATTCATAGATAAATAGCTATGATTTTGCGGCGAAGGAGTAAAAATGCAGGTGACTTTTCGGCAATTACGTTTGTTTTTGGCGGTAGCAGAACATGGCAGTATCACGGCGGCGGCGCGGGCTTGCCATGTCACACAGCCCACCGTGTCGATTCAATTAAAAGAACTGAGCACGGCGATCGGCCTGCCTTTATATGAGCAAATTGGCAAAACCTTGTACCTCACGGCGGCGGGAAAAGCCTTGGTACATACCGCGCAACAGATGGCAAGCGAATGGGAAAGTTTTACGCAAACCATTAACGCCATGCAGGGTGTAACTCGCGGCAATTTGCGCGTGGCAGTGGTAAGTACGGCGAAATATTTTGTGCCACGTTTGCTTGGGAAATTTTGTAGCGAACATCCAGAAGTCGATGTCGCGCTGGAAGTGGAAAACCGGGATGGTGTATTAGCCCGATTGCAAGAAAATCGTGATGATTTGTACATCATGTCGATTCCGCCTAGCCATCTTGCCGTGGAGAAACAGGCATTTCTGCCCAATCCCTTAGTCATTATTGCCCCCTTGTCGCACCCACGGGCAGAAGAGCAGCAGATTCCTTTAGCCAGTTTGGCGGAAGAGCGGTTTATTTTGCGGGAGCAAGGCTCTGGCACGCGCCTAAGTACCGATGCCCATTTTGCCCAGCTTGGTTTTCAGGCCAATGTGCGTTTGTTGTTGGGCAGTAACGAGGCGATTAAGCAAACGGTGGCCGCAGGCATGGGATTAGCCGTCATTTCCCGCCACGCCCTGCCCCCCCATCCTGCCGACGAGATGTTGTGTGTCTTGGATGTGCAAGAATTTCCCGTACAAGCCAACTGGTGGACGGTGTACCCCAAAGGCAAACAGCTCTCCCCCCTCGCCCACGTCTTCCTCAGCCATCTAGCACACACCGCCGCCGAATGGGATCAGGTGAATTGAGATTGCGCACACAAATAGGTAATCGCCGGGTGTTGTAATTGGCGGGGGGCGTGGATTAGGTAGCAGCTTTCTTGTACGCCAGTTAATACCCCAACTGGATACACCCCATATTGTTGCTGCAAATCGTTTGCCATATTGTGCGGTGCGGGGAAGAGGCCGAGGCCAGCGCGACCAAAAGTTTTGAGTAAGGCACTGTCGCTAAATTCGCCAATAATCAGCGGGCGGAGTTCCAAGGCATGAAACCACGCATCAATCGCATAACGTAGCGGATTGCTTTTGCTCGGCAACAACACGGGCGCACCGTCGAGACTGTGGGGGAAATTTTCGGCATAACCTTGTTGTAATGCCAAACTGCCATACCAAGCCACATCGACCTTGGCGATGGCGGTCGAGGTGAAACGCCAGTTCGCTTGTTCCGGGGCGGAACGGTCAGCGATAACCAGATCAAGGCGATTTAAGGCCAATTCGCTGAGGAGCGGTTCAAAATCGTTTTCGCAACACACTAAACGCACCGATAAGGGGGCGTGTAACAAGGGTTTTAACAAACGGAAAGCAGTTAGTTTTGGCACAGCATCGGTAATACCGACCGCAAAGCGGGGGCGGGTGCTGCTGGGGTCGGCAAGGGCTTGGCAGAGTTTGTCGCCAAGCGCGAAGATTTGTTCGGCATAGCCGAGAGC
>CAZOBT010000092.1:0-8579 GCA_964578025.1 uncultured Rhodocyclaceae bacterium
AATCTGCACGATTTGGTGTGAGCTTTAAGGTAAAACAATAATCATCAAGCAACAGGTAATCACGAATTGACTGCCCAACAGGTGCATCCTCAGGCAGGATCAACAAACCGTTAGCTTCTTCGGCAATTCCCAGCTCTTTCGCAGAGCACAACATACCACCTGACTCAACACCACGTACCTTTGCCAGTTTGATTTTGAAGTTGCCGGGCAATTCTGCACCGGGTCGAGCGCAAGGAACTTTTAAGCCAGCCGCCACATTGGGCGCACCACAAACAATTTGGCGTGTTGTGCCATCACCAACGTCAACTTGGCAAACATTTAAGCGGTCAGCATCAGGATGCTTCTCCACGGATAAGACTTGAGCCACTAACACCCCCGTAAAAGCAGGAGCAACTGGATCAAGCTCTTCAACTTCTAAACCCGCCATGGTTAACAGGTGCGACAAGGCACTCCGTTCCATGTCTGGATTAACGAATGTGCGTAACCAACTTTCAGAAAATTTCATACGGTAGATTCCTTCCTAGCCAATCTGTGTAATTTGCGTAATGTGTCAATTAGTCATTGATTCACTTGGGACATTAAACAAACTGACGTAGGAAACGTAAGTCACCTTCAAAGAACAGGCGTAAATCATTAACCCCATAACGCAACATCGTTAAACGGTCAGGGCCAAAACCAAAGGCAAAACCGGTATAACGCTCGGCATCAATCCCCGCATGTTGTAAGACTTTGGGATGCACCATGCCACAACCTGCAATTTCTAACCATTTGCCTTTTAATGCCCCACTCATAAAACCTACGTCAATTTCGGCAGAGGGTTCGGTAAAGGGGAAGAAAGAGGGGCGGAAGCGTACTTGCAAATCGTCGCTTTCAAAGAAGCTGCGCAGAAAATCGGCGATTACGCCTTTAAGATCGGCGAAGGAAACATTTTCACCCACCCACAAGCCTTCTACTTGATGAAACATCGGGGAGTGTGTGGCATCTGAATCAACCCGATACACACGACCGGGGGCAATGATGCGAATTTCTGGCATCTGAGGCTGGTCTTTATATTTCGCCGCATGAGCCTGCATATACCGCGCTTGAATCGGGCTGGTATGCGTCCGCAACAATACCTCTTGGGCAACACCACCTTGGTCGTCTTGCAGATAAAACGTGTCATGCATTGAACGTGCAGGATGATCCTCTGGTGTATTGAGTGCGGTAAAGTTGTAGGCATCCATTTCGATCTCTGGGCCATCAGCAACCGCAAACCCTATTGAGCCGAATAAGGCTTGAATACGCTCTAAACTGCGTGTCACTGGGTGCAAACCACCACGCACTTGCTTACGTCCGGGAAGGGTAATATCTAAGGCTTCTTCCGCCAAACGTGCGACTAAGGCGGCTTGGCGTAAGGCTTCGCGTTGCGCATTTAAGGCGTTTTCAATTTGCTCTTTGGCTTTATTGATCACAGCCCCTGCGGCTTTGCGCTCTTCGGGAACAAGCTTACCCAGTCCTTTCATCAACTCGGTAATTTTCCCAGTTTTTCCCAAGTAACGAGCTTTGACCTGTTCTAAAGTATCCGGGTCATTAACTGTGGCGAAAGCCGCTGTGGCCTCGCTAACGATTAGATCGAGATTTTCCATCGTGACTCCACCTTGATTATTCCAAGAAACACTTTCACTCACTCTATGTGAAATGAGCAGAAGCAAGGCCATTAGGTTGGTTAGTGGCAAACTTCTAAAGAAAAAAGTGTGTCTGGGAATAAGCAAACCACACAAACAAAAAAGGAGGCTTGCGCCTCCTTTTTTCTTACTGCATTCGCTTAGGCGCTGAGTTGAGCCTTGGCTTGATTTGCCAAAGCAGCAAATGCTGCCTTATCAAACACGGCCAGATCAGCCAGAACCTTACGATCCACTTCGATGCTGGCTTTTTTCAGGCCATTCATGAAGGTGCTGTACTTCAAGCCTAATTCACGTGCAGCGGCATTGATACGAGCAATCCACAACGCACGGAACTGACGTTTCCGTTGACGGCGGTCACGATAGGCATATTGACCAGCCTTCATTACCGCTTGCTTAGCAATGCGGTAAACGTTTTTACGACGACCACGGTAACCCTTGGCCTGATCAAGAACTTTTTTGTGACGGGCGCGAGCCGTTACACCACGTTTAACTCGAGGCATGTTTCAATCTCCTTCTTACGCGTAGGGCATCATGGCGCGAACATGTGCTACATCGCGCTCGTGAACACCGGTCATACCGCGCAGCTGGCGCTTCGACTTGGTGGTTTTCTTGGTCAAAAGGTGACGTTTGAACGCCTGAGAGCGTTTGATGCTGCCGCTAGCACGCACTTTAAAGCGTTTCGCTGCGCCGCTCTTCGTTTTCATCTTGGGCATGTAATGCTCCATACTCCAGATATGTCATGAGGTGGTTTCCCCTCGGAAACACTTCAACAACCCGCTGACACTACCAACACAGGCAGCAAAAAAGTCACTACCTGTAAAAACAATACGGTTTACTTCTTGTTAGGTGCGATCACCATCACCATTTGCCGACCTTCCATCTTCGGCATTTGTTCGACTTGCCCAAGGGCAGCAAGATCGCCTTTGATCCGCTCTAACTGACGCATACCAAACTCTTGGTGTGCCATTTCCCGACCACGGAAACGCAAGGTAACTTTGACCTTATCGCCCTCTTCAAGGAAACGTGTCATGTTCCGCAGCTTGATTTGGTAATCATTTTCGTCCGTGCCAGGACGAAGCTTGATTTCCTTAACCTGAATCTGCTTCTGCTTCAGTTTAGCTTCATGAGCTTTCTTGGCTTCTTGATATTTAAATTTACCGTAATCCATCAAACGGCAAACTGGCGGTTTGGCCATTGGTGCAATTTCCACCAAGTCCATTTCCACTTCCTCTGCCATTTGCAACGCTGTACGTGTATTTACGATACCAAGTTGCTCCCCCTCGACCCCAACGAGTCGGACTTCCGACACATTAATTTCACCGTTGAGGCGGTGTGTCTTATTCAGTGCGATGGTTAAACTCCTAAAAAAGGCAAAAATTAAGCCGCGCTTCCTCGAAGGCTAACTTCTTGCAGAAGTCGTTCAATCAGAGTCTCTACTGGCATTTGGCCAAGATCCTGACCACCACGAGTACGCACGGCTACCAGACCTTCCGCCTTTTCTTTGTCGCCTACAATAAGCTGATAAGGCAGTCGGTTCAAGCTATGTTCCCGTATTTTATAGGTAATTTTTTCGTTGCGCAAATCAGTCTCAACGCGGATACCTGCTTTACGCATCTTTTGTGCTACCTCAGTTGCATAATCCGTATGTTTCTCGGAAATGCTCATGACAACGGCCTGCAAGGGTGATAACCATGTTGGCAATGCCCCAGCATAGTTTTCAATGAGAATCCCGGTGAAACGCTCTAACGAGCCGAATAAGGCACGGTGCAACATCACAGGACGTTTACGACTGTTATCTTCGGCAACATAGTCAATATCAAAACGCTCTGGCAAGTTCATATCAACTTGCAGCGTGCCACATTGCCAATCACGCCCAATTGCATCACGCAGCACAAATTCTAGTTTCGGCCCATAAAACGCACCTTCACCGGGGAACAGTTCATAGCTCATCCCCATGTGCTCTAAGGCCGTGGACAACGCACCTTCCAACTTATCCCAAGTTTCATCTGAGCCAATCCGGTTAGCTGGACGCGTAGAAAGCTTAATGCGGATATTCTCAAAGCCAAAATCTTTATAAATATCAAGAATTAAGGCAACCACATCTTTACACTCTTGCTCCATCTGCTGCTCGGTGCAGAAGACGTGTGCATCATCCTGCGTAAAGTGGCGTACCCGCAGCAAACCATGTAAAGCACCTGATGGCTCGTAACGGTGCACTTTGCCAAACTCTGCCATGCGCAAAGGCAAATCGCGGTAGCTCTTTAAGCCATGTTTAAATAAGGAGACCGCACCGGGACAATTCATTGGCTTCAGGGCGAAGACACGCTCATCTTCAGTTTGCGTAGTGAACATGTTTTCACGGTAGTTGAACCAATGCCCTGAGGTTTCCCACAACGCCCGATCCATGACATCTGGCGTATTGACTTCAACATATCCCGCCTCTTCTTGGCGTGCCCGCATGTATGAAATCAACTGCTGGAACAAAGTCCAACCTTTAGGATGCCAAAAGACCGAACCGGGGGCTTCTTCTTGAAAGTGGAAGAAATCGAGTTGTTGTCCCAATTTACGATGATCGCGTTTTTCGGCTTCTTCCAACATGGTCAAATAGGCGGTCAAATCTTCTTTTTTCGCCCATGCCGTGCCATAAATCCGTTGCAGCATTTCATTTTTAGAGTCACCGCGCCAGTAAGCCCCAGCCACTTTCATGAGCTTAAAGACTTTTAATTTGCCAGTCGATGGCACATGAGGGCCACGGCAGAGGTCAACGAAATCGCCTTCACGATATAAGGAAACGTCTTGATCGGCAGGAATCGCTGCAATCAACTCGGCCTTGTATTTTTCGCCTTGGTTAAAGAAGAAAGTCACCGCTTCGTCACGGTTCCATACTTCGCGTGTCACGGGAATATCTTGCTTCGCCAATTCCGCCATTTTCTTTTCGATAGCGGCTAAATCTTCTGGCGTAAACGGGCGTTTGTAGGCGAAATCATAATAAAAGCCATTGTCGATCACTGGGCCAATCGTGACTTGGGCTTCAGGGAACAGGCTTTTCACCGCATAGGCCAGCAAGTGTGCGGTGGAGTGACGGATGACCTCTAAACCATCCGCGTCTTTGTCAGTAATGATGGCTAATTGCACATCACGGTCGATCAAATACGACGTATCGACCAATGTCCCATCAACTTTCCCGGCCAGGGCAGCGCGAGCAAGCCCTGTACCGATACTGGCTGCAACATCGGCAACAGTCAGGCTATTTGCGTACTCCCGTTGGGAGCCATCGGGCAAGGTAATGATGGGCATGAAATTTCTCCAGTAGAAATGATAAAAGCCAGAGTTCGAAACGGGCTGCCCCGGCTCTTACTCTGGCTTTTGCAATTTGGTAGGCGCGATTGGAATCGAACCAACGACCCCCACCATGTCAAGGTGGTGCTCTAACCAACTGAGCTACGCGCCTAAAGCGTGGAGCGCATTATAGACACTCTCTACGAAATTGCAAGGGTTTGCTGCAAAAAAACTACAAAATTTTTAAAAAATTAAGCAGAGGCTTTTTTTGCTGGCAATTTTTCTTTAATACGTGCGGACTTACCAGAACGCTCACGCAAGTAGTACAACTTAGCACGGCGCACATCACCACGACGCTTGACTTCGATGCTCGCCACTAAAGGAGAGTAGGTTTGGAAGGTACGTTCAACACCTTCACCAGAGGAAATCTTACGAACGATGAAAGAAGAATTCAGGCCACGGTTACGCTTAGCGATAACCACACCTTCGTAAGCCTGTAAACGCTCACGGTTACCTTCTTTAACCTTAACTTGCACTACAACGGTGTCGCCGGGAGCAAATTCAGGGATGCTCTTACCAGCAGCGGTTAAACGGGCGATTTCTTCTTGTTCCAATTGTTGAATCAAATTCATGTGAGTTCCTTTTAATCAAACAAAATTATTGCTCACCGCATAGCTCCTATTTTCTTCCGTCGCTAGAAACTGGTAGCTAACCAGTTGCCGCCACTTCGGCGAGGAGTTGCGTTAATGCTTTTGCTTCTGCTTTGCTCAACAGCTTCTGATCCAGCTGACGCTGCATCTTTGCCAACCATTGCGCATACAGATCGGGACGACGCTCCCGGGTGCGGAGTAACGATTGCTTTAATCGCCACTGACGGATTTTTTTGTGGTCGCCAGACAACAAAACCTCTGGTACAACCTGTCCGGCATAATCTTCGGGGCGGGTGTAATGTGGGCAGTCTAGCAAGCCATCCACAAATGAATCTTCCAGCGCAGAATTCGCATCACCCAACACACCGGGCAACTGCCGAATCACCGCATCCATCAAGACCATTGCGGGTAACTCACCGCCAGACAATACGAAATCCCCAACGGAAATTTCTTCGTCTACATGACGTTGTAGCAGGCGTTCATCAACCCCTTCATAACGTCCACATAACAACACCACACCAGCTTCCATACCTGCCAGTTGCATGACTTTTTCATGCGTCAAAGGCTGTCCTTGCGGGGATAGGTAAATCACATGGCTTCGCGTTTTGCCTAAAGCCTGTTGATGGTTTTTAGCCGCCAGAATCACCTTTTCGAGCGGGTCAGGCAACATCACCATGCCAGGCCCACCACCATAAGGACGATCATCAATTGTGCGATAGGCATTGTCCGCATAATCGCGGGGATTCCACGTTTGTAACCCCCAACGTTTTTCCTCTAACGCCCGCCGCGTAATGCCATATTGGCTTAATGCGGCAAACATCTCAGGAAAAATCGTAATGCAATCAAACTGCAACACGTTTTACCAATCACTACCCCAGTCAACCGTAATCTGCTGCGCAGAACGATCCACTGTTTTGACAACTGCCCCGACAAAGGGAATTAAGCGTTCTTCACCATCCGCTGTGCGTACTTGTAAGACATCATTCGCCCCTGTTTCAATCAGGGAAGCAACAAGCCCCAACAACTCACCAGCGGTATTTACCACTTGCATACCAATTAACTCAGTCCAGTAATACTCATCCTCTTCCGGGATCGGAAGTTGATCTTTCGGCAGAGCAATCAGCCAACCTTTCACAGCTTCGGCGGCGGTTCGATCACTTATTCCTTCGAACAAAGCAATCACACCACTACCATGCAACTTACATCCTTTAAGCCTAACTTGCTTCCACTCCCCTTGCGGGTTTTGCAGATACCACTGTTCGACTTCACCCCAAGCCAAAGGATCATCACCAAAACAGTGGAGATGCACCCAACCACGAATACTGTACGGATCGGCAATTTTGCCGAGAATCACGGGGTCTTGTGGCGGCAGGAAATTAGTCTCAGACAAGATATAAACAGAAGAAGAAAGTACGTTAAAAAACAGATAGGTAGCGTTTTAAGCTACAAAGAAGCACAACCAAAAACTACTTGGGATACAACAATTAAGCCGCAGCAGTTTGGGCAGCAGCGTATTGCTTAACGATACGAGCAACGGTAGGTGACAGTTGCGCACCTTGTTCTTGCCAGTAGGACAAACGATCCATCGCGATACGCACGGTTTCAGCAGCACCAGAAGCCACTGGGTTGTAGAAACCAATACGCTCAACAAAGCGACCGTCACGGCGAGTGCGGGAATCAGCAACGACTAAATTGTAGAAAGGACGCTTTTTCGCGCCACCACGAGCTAAACGGATTACGACCATTGTAGACTTCCAAGTTGAAGGGAAACCCAAGATTATAAAGCGAAAGTTCAGAAAAACAAGGGAATTAAGATGTTTTCTTTGTGGCTATACGCCAAGTTGGCTGGGAGCGGGCATATCTAAGCCCGCTTTCTTTTGGATACTTTCCACATAAGCCACTGCATCTAAGGGGCGGCCTTGGCGTTGCGCTTGCCAGATGACTTCACCCAAACATTCCAATAACACATGCTGCGCTGCATGGGGTTCAAGGCGTTGTAAGAGCTTTTGATAGGCATCACGCACCCCATAAGGTTGGTTAATACTCACTTGCTCATGCACCGCCAAATGCAGGGAAAGGTGCAAAAAAGGATTGGTTTCCCCGCGTTCGGGAGTCCATTCTTGGGCTAAGGCCACTTCTTCTTGGGCTAACAAGGCATGGTATTCGGGATGCAATAAAGCAATATCTACCGCCGCCACTTCTGCCCCGACTAAAGGCAAACGTTGCAGATGTTTTTTCCAAGAGCTACAAAAAAATTGACGGACTTGTTCGCGGCTGGGGTTAAACATGAAATCTTTATCCTGTAAGGGTAAGCCTAGGCGTAGGAATGGGAGTAGGAACTAGGCAGCGTTGGACAGCTTTTCGCCGGATACTCACATAAATCGACGATGATGCAGCGTTCGCATTCGGGCTTGCGGGCTTTGCACACATAACGCCCATGCAAAATCAGCCAGTGATGCGCATCGACTTTGTATTCTCTGGGCGTATAGCGCAGCAGCTTTTCTTCGACCTCTAACACCGTTTTTCCCGGTGCAATCCCGGTGCGATTGCCTAAACGGAAAATATGCGTATCTACCGCAATCGTTGGTTGTCCAAACGCCGTATTCAGCACCACATTCGCCGTTTTCCGCCCAACACCGGGGAGAGCTTCTAAGGCTTCGCGGGTATCGGGAATTTGGCCTTGATGCTGAGAAAGCAGGCGGCGACTGGTTTCTACGACGTTTTTAGCTTTGGTCTTGTATAAACCAATCGTCTTAATGAATGCAGCCACTTGCTCTTCACCCAAAGCCACCATCCGTTCAGGATCGGGGGCGACGGCGAATAAATGGCGCGTGGCTTTATTGACACTGACATCAGTCGCTTGCGCAGAAAGCAGAACCGCAATTAACAACTGATACGGCGTGGCATAGTCCAACTCGGTGGTTGGTTGTGGATTTGCCGCTTGCAAGCGGGCAAAGATTTCTGCCCGTTTTGCCGCATTCATGCC
>CAZOBT010000093.1:0-961 GCA_964578025.1 uncultured Rhodocyclaceae bacterium
TCGTTGCTCTGGTTGCCAGCGTCATTTGGCTCGCTTGAATGTCAACAGACTCTAGAAACCGTGTCACTCAACTTTTTTCAAGAAATTTAAAGAAAGTGCTTCTGTCAAGGGGGTTTACAAGTGTTTTCTTTTGCCTTAGATTGCGCAGCTATGCGTACAATCTATCAAAAATTTATCACTTTTGTTGCTGCTAGCACGCTTAGCATCTCTGCGATGGCAGCACCTGTGCTGGCTAGCCCACAAAAGCAGGGCGAAGAGCCTTCATTCCTTGAGCGTTACACCAACGCCGCCCAAGAAGTTATCTTAAAGGGCCTTGAACTGGTTGGTGTGAATTACCGTTTTGGGGGTAATACGGTTGATTCTGGCTTAGACTGTAGCGGCTTTGTGCGCTTAGTCTTTAAAGAAACTATCGGAACTTTGTTGCCGCGTACCGCCAAAGAAATGAGCGAGGTTGGGCAAACGGTAGAATCTGCTGATTTGAAACCCGGAGATTTGGTGTTCTTTAATACCATGCGCCGCACTTTCTCGCATGTAGGTATTTATCTGGGTGATAACTACTTCTTACATGCCCCGCGTACTGGCGCAGAGGTTCGTGTCGAAGACATGCGCCAAAGTTACTGGATGCAACGCTACAACGGTGCACGCCGCATCCTAGACAAGTAATTAGCGATCATAGATTAGTACGCTACTACTTCACAAAAAACGGCCTTGTGCCGTTTTTTTGTTTTCTTTATTTGAGAATATTTCTTATTTGCATTTACAAAATCATTTCTACTTTATAAAATTTCTATCACCTGTCTTTGAACCCAAGGAATTTGCCATGTTGAAAAAAGCTCCTGTCTGGTTAGCATTCAGTGCATTGTGTTTTGCACAGACCTCTGCGACGTTTTCGACCGATAAAGAACTCAATCTTTACACCGCCCGCCATTACCAAACTGACGAACGTTTGTACGAAAACTTC
>CAZOBT010000093.1:971-8574 GCA_964578025.1 uncultured Rhodocyclaceae bacterium
TCTGAGCTTATGTTTGTGCTGCCTAACTGATTATCTTCTCTGAAATACGTTGTAAAGGAATCTGCCATGTTTAAGAAAACTCCCGTATGGCTTACGTTAAGTGCCTTGTTTTTTGTACATACCTCAACCACGCTAGCGGCGGATAAAGAACTTAATCTTTACACCGCCCGCCATTACCAAACTGACGAACGTTTGTACGAAAACTTCACACGAGAAACCGGCATTAAGGTCAATCGCATTGAAGGTAAAGAAGAAGAGTTGCTTGAACGCATCCGCAACGAAGGGGCCAATAGCCCGGCAGATGTGTTTATTACCGTAGATGCTTCGCGTTTGGCAAAAGCCGATGAATTGGGTTTATTTGCGCCCGTGCAATCCAAGCTCTTAGAAAGCCGAATTCCTGCCAATTTGCGCAGTAACGATTGGTTTGCCTTTTCGACCCGCGCCCGCGTCATCATTTTTAACAAAGCCAGCGTCAAAGCTGAGGATGTCCAAAGTTATGCCGACCTTGCCGAGCCAAAATTGCAAGGCAAATTCTGTTCACGTTCGGGTTCGCACCCTTACAACTTATCGTTAATGGCCTCCATCATTGCGCATGAGGGCGAAGCCAAGGCCGAGGCTTGGGCGAAAGGCGTGGTGGCGAACTTTGCACGCGCACCGAAAGGCGGCGATACCGACCAGATCAAGGCCGTGGCAGCTGGGGAGTGTGGCGTAGCAGTGTCGAACACCTACTACCTTGCGCGTTTGATTCGCTCTGAGAAAGCAGACGACCGCAAATTGATGGAAAAGGTTGGCATTGTGTGGCCTAACCAAAAATCCTATGGCACACATATCAATATTTCTGGGGGCGGCATGTTGAAAACCGCACCCCATAAAGAAGCCGCCGTTAAATTCTTGGAATACCTAGCCAGTGACGAAGCACAACGCTACTTTGCCGATGGCAATAATGAATGGCCGGTGGTGGCGCGTTTAAAGTTAGAGAATGCGGCATTAGAGGCAATGGGTAAATTCAAAGCGGACACCTTACCCATTGCTACGCTTGCCAAAAACGCTACTACAGCACAAAAAATCTTTGACCGGGCTGGCTATCGTTAATCTGGCATTAAGCCGTTATTGATTTTCAGACCAAATTGGAAAATAGCCCATTTCGTCCGTCTGTGCTTGCCAAGCATAATGCAGACCAAATTCTGGACACCAGAGTAGGATGGGCTGCTTTTCCTCGCCAGTTTCTGCCAGTTCCGCAAAAAGCAAAGGCCAGCGTTCGCGCTGCCAAGGCGGCAAACCTTGCGCTTGCCAATGCTGCTTCAGGCGTTGTGAAGGACGATTGGCGGCGAGTTTCAAACGTTCTCCGCCTTGGCGGGTGCGTAAGTAGAGCTTGGTATGACCTAGATTTGCCAAGCGGCGCAGGCTCAAGCCTTGCCCCTGACGTAGTTCAAACCGCACCACCCCGCCTGCCCAAGCGATGGCAGGTTCGCCTTGCCAAAACACCTTTTCGCGGGGCGGGGGCGGCGTGTGGGGGACGAGGCACAGTTCCCCGGCGGCAATTTGCCACGAATGCCCTTGTAAAGGGAAACGCATCGCCTGATCGCTTCCCTCCGCACCAACCTTGCGCACTTGGCGCAGTAATTCGCGTAATGCCTCTTGCTCGGGCATCGCTTCCCCAGCTTGCTCCAGCACGTAGCGCAATAGGTTATGTTGGCGTGCCGGGGACAAAGCCAACAGTGCCGCACACGGCAAACCATAGCGACGAAACATCGCCGCGTAATCTGCTGCCGCGACTTCCTGCAAAATACTTTCTGCGTCTTGAAAATGTTGCGCCGCCCGCGCCAAATTCGCCGCCGCCGCAGGGAAATGGCTTTCAAGTTGCGGGAAAACCGCTTGGCGTAAGAAGTTACGGCGGTAATGCTGATCCTGATTACTCTCGTCCTCAATCCAGCTTAACTGCCGCGCAGTGAGGTAATCTTCTAAAGCACGACGCGGTAGAGTTAGCAAAGGCCGCCACAAAGAAAGCCCGTCAGATAAGGAAATTTGCATTTCCCGCCAGATTCTTTGCCCTTGCCAACGCCGCCACTCCCACATCCCCGCCGCCCCTTTGACCCCACTCCCGCGCAGCAACTTGAGCAATACCGTTTCGGCTTGATCTTCACGATGCTGGGCAAGACAGAAGACTAATTCGGGGGCAGGGTTTTGCGATTTTTTGTGATATTCCTCGGCAAATTGTTGGAAGGCGGCATAACGTGCTTGTCGTGCTGCCGCTTCAATCCCCTTACCCGTGGTGCGTGGCACATCGACGCGATACACCTTAACTGGAATTTGCCAACGCGCTCCCAACTGCACACAAAAGCTCGCCCACGCATCGGCATTCGGTGAGAGACCATGATGCACATGGCAGGCCGAGACTTGCCCCGGACATAGCTCCTGCAAGGCGGCAAGCAAGGCCACTGAATCACGCCCACCGGATAAAGCCACGCAAAAATGCGGCAAACGCGCTTGCACCGCGAGCGGATCGCTTAGCGCGTCTTGCTGGCCTTGCGCGTACAAAGGAAAACGGAGCGATAAACGCTCCGCGAGGTGGCTTAACAACAACGGGGTTGTTGGCATGGCCGGTATTTAGCTTACTTCCTTAAAGCGACCATAGCTCATTAAGCGTTGGTAGCGTTTTGCCAGCAGTTGCTCGGTTGTCAAAGCTGTGAGTTGTTTCAAGCCGTCTTGCAAGCTTTGCTTGAGATTCCGCGCCATTGCCACATGGTCACGCTGCGCCCCGCCACAGGGTTCGCTAATCACGTTGTCGATTAAACCTAGCTCTTTCAAACGCGGTGCGGTAATGCCCATGGTTTCCGCCGCGATATTGGCCTTTTCTGCACTCTTCCACAGAATCGAGGCACAGCCTTCGGGCGAAATGACGGAATAGGTCGAGTATTCCAACATTTGTACGATGTCGCCGACCGCAATCGCCAACGCCCCACCCGAACCGCCTTCACCAATCACCGTCGCGATAATCGGCACTTTCAGTTCTGCCATCACATACAAATTATGCCCAATCGCTTCGGATTGCCCGCGCTCTTCGGCATCAATGCCAGGATACGCGCCGGGGGTGTCGATAAAGGTTAAAACGGGCAGGCCAAACTTTTCGGCTAAACGCATTAAACGCATGGCTTTGCGATAGCCTTCGGGACGGGGCATACCAAAGTTACGGTAGATTTTTTCTTTAGTGTCACGGCCTTTTTGATGCCCAATAACCACCACAGGCTGACCATCAAACCGGGCAATCCCGCCAACAATCGCTTTATCGTCGGCAAAACTGCGGTCGCCATGCAGTTCTTGGAAATCAGTAAACAGGTGCTGCACATAGTCCAAGGTATAAGGCCGCTGTGGATGCCGCGCCACCATTGCCACTTGCCACGGAGTCAGGCGGGCATAGATTTCCTTGGTTAAGGCTTGCCCCTTTTTCTCCAAACGACCCAACTCATCAGAAATATCAACAGCGGCTGCTTCTTGCATCACACGCAACTGCTCTAACTTGTTTTCCAGCTCGGCAAGGGGCTGCTCAAAATCAAGGAAGGTGGTTTTCATCAACGGTGTTTCCAGATTTGCGAAACAGCAATTCTACCGCAAAAGCCAAAAACCCCGAGGGGCGCGGGGGATTGGAGAAGATAACAAGCAAGGCAGAACGATAGGAATACGTTAAGCTCTAACGAAATAGCATTGTCAGCCCACCTTACCCATACCATAATCGGGGAAACCTAACTAATCATTTAAGTTGAGCAAGGAGTAACAATCATGATGACTGCAATGGTTAAACTTTCCCGCCAAGGTCAAGTCCTGATTCCCAAAGAAGTTTGTGATTCCTTACATTGGAGCGAGGGAGTCGAGTTAATGCTGGTCACAACAGAATATGGGTTAGTTTTACGAGCAAAAACGCCAGAACCACAAAAACTCCCGGCTAAATCCTTGCGGGGATTTTTGCAGCATACAGGTGAGCCAGTATCAACCGATGTTTTATGTCAGGCCGTTGAGTATCATGAACATGATCGCGTTTGATACCAATTTACTGGTACGTCTCGCTGTTAATGACAACCCACAACAGGCAGAAATTGCCGAACAACTACTGAACAATCACCGGGTTTTTATTTCCCGAACGGTATTGCTTGAAACAGAATGGGTACTGCGCTCTATCTACAAAAAATCACGAAGTGATATTGCCGCCTTTTTTCAACATGCTTTCATAACTGAAAATCTTGTGTTTGAAAACTCAGCAGAAATTAAACAGGCTCTTGAATGGTACGGTCTAGGCTCTGATTTTGCTGATGCTATCCATTTGAGCATGTGCACAGAATTACTGCTTCATACCTTCGATACAAAATTTTGCAAAACGGCAAAACAGCTTGGCAAAACACCTCCCTTTAAAATTCTCGCATGAACCGCAAACCCACTTATTCAAGACCAAACAAGAAAACAACCGATTCAGCCATCTCCCCGCATTTATCCTTGTTTTGCCCTCTTGAAATTCCGTTTTGCATCCCTACTTAGACAAACGTTCGTAGTTAATTGATTGAATCCTACTTTGTCTAACATCTAACGGAGTTTTTGCATGTCCGAAACAATGTCTGCGCAAAATAAAGAAACCTTAGGTTTCCAAGCAGAAGTGAAGCAGTTGTTGCAGTTGATGATTCACTCCTTGTATAGCAATAAAGAAATTTTCTTGCGTGAGTTGGTTTCTAACGCCTCTGATGCGTGTGACAAACTGCGCTTTGAAGCCTTGAACAATGCGGGCTTGTATGGGGATGATTCGGAATTAAAGATTCGTTTAGCTTTTGATAAAGCCGCCCGCACCATCACCATTTCTGATAACGGGATTGGCTTAAGCCGTGATGAGGCGATTGCCCACTTGGGGACGATTGCCAAATCGGGGACAAAAGAATTTTTCCAAAACCTGACGGGCGACTCACAAAAAGATGCGCATTTGATTGGGCAATTTGGGGTCGGTTTTTATTCCTCTTTCATCGTTGCCGATAAAGTCACCGTGATTTCTCGCCGTGCGGGAATGAATGCCGAGCAAGCCGTGCGTTGGGAATCCGCAGGGGATGGCGATTTCACCGTTGAAATGGTGGAAAAAGCCACACGTGGTACGGATGTCATTCTGCACTTACGCGATGGCGAAGACGATTTCCTTTCCAGCTGGAAGTTGAAGAGCATCATTCGCAAATACTCTGACCACATCACCTTACCGATCGTGATGAAGAAGGAAGAGTGGAACGAGGAAAAATCCGAGCAGGTTCTGACCGATGAAGATGAAACGGTCAACCAAGCCAATGCCTTGTGGGCGCGGAGCAAATCCGAGATCAGCGAAGAACAATACAAAGAATTCTACAAACACGTTGCCCATGATTTTGAAGACCCATTGGCATGGACACATGCGCGGGTTGAAGGCAAACAAGAATATACGCAGTTGCTATACATCCCCGCTCGCGCCCCCTTTGATATGTGGGATCGCCAAGCACGGCATGGGGTGAAGCTGTATGTGCGCCGCGTCTTTATTATGGACGATGCCGAACAGTTAATGCCTTTGTATTTGCGTTTTGTGCGTGGGGTGGTCGACTCAGCGGATCTGCCCTTGAACGTGTCCCGCGAAATTCTGCAAGAATCCAAAGACATCGAAACTATCCGCAACGGTTGCACGCGTAAAGTCTTGGGCATGTTGGATGATCTCGCCAATAACGAACCCGAAAAATTTGCCCAATTCTGGGGCGAGTTTGGTAAGGCTCTGAAAGAAGGCATTGGCGAAGACCATAGCAATAAAGAACGTATTGCGAAGCTCTTACGTTTCGCCTCGACCAAAGCTGATACCGCCGAAGAAGTGGTGTCGTTGAGCGATTACGTTAGCCGCATGAAGGAAGGCCAGACCAAGATTTACTACGTCACTGCCGAAACCTTTAACGCCGCCAAAAACAGCCCACATTTGGAAATTTTCCGCAAGAAAGACATCGAAGTCTTGTTGCTCTCTGAGCGTGTCGATGAATGGGTGGTGGGCAATCTGACCGAGTTTGATGGCAAGCCCTTGCAATCCGTCGCTAAAGGCGGCCTCGATTTAGGCGGTTTAGAAGACGAAGCCGAGAAGAAGGAAACGGAAAAAGCCGCCGACGAGTACAAGGAACTCTTGGAAAAGATCAAAACTGCCTTAGGCGAACAGATCAAAGAAGTGCGCGTGACGCATCGCCTGACCGATTCCCCGGCCTGTTTGGTTTCTGAACAATGGGATGTGTCGGGCAATTTGGCACGTATTCTTAAATCCGCCGGGCAAAAAGCCCCCGAAGCCAAGCCCATTTTGGAAATCAACCCCAATCACATGGTGGTGCAGCGTCTGAAATACGAAACCGCCCGCTTTGACGATTGGGCGGCCTTACTGTTTGAACAAGCGCAACTGGCAGAAGGCGGCACATTGGACGACCCGGCTGGCTTCGTCAAACGCATGAACCAGTTGATTTTGGACGTGAGCGGCAAGTAAGCTCGCCTTACGCCTTAATCCAACCGGTAAATCCAACCGGTAAACCCGGCAAGATGTACGTGACGCAACGTACAATTGCCGGGTTAATTTTTTGCCTGATGTTTACGAGTTGACGATGGACTGGAATCATTATTTCCCGTTAGGGATTAGCCAATACGTCATTGGCGGCGGCTTAATCGGCCTTGGTATTGCCTTCTTGTATTTAAGTACGGGACGACAGGGTGGCATAAGTACCTTTTTTAGTGCAATTTGGTCTTATGTGGCTAATACCCCATTTTTTCAAAGTGCTGCTTTGTTAGAGACGCGACAATGGCGTTTGGTCTATAGCTTAGGCTTGGTTTTGGGTGGCGCACTTGGGGTTGCAATCGGTTTGCCAGTAGCAGGAAGTTCTGGCCTCCCGGCTTGGAAGCTGTTGCTGGGTGGGCTATTGATTGGTTTTGGCGCACGGCTTGGGGGTGGCTGCACCTCTGGGCATGGCATTTGCGGGATGGCTTCGTTATCGCTTGGCTCGTTGTTGATGGTTGGTATTTTTTTAATCACTGCCATGCTAACCGCCAATTTCTTGCCCTTATAGGCAAGAGAATCGGCAAAGAAATTCTCTAAGGATAACGTGATGACAACACTAATTTCTTCCCGATTATCTCTGCTAGCAACGCTGGCGAGTGGGCTTGTATTTGGGCTAGGACTTACTTGGTCTACGATGATAGAACCCAAGTCTGTCTTAGACTTTTTACGCTTTTATAATTTTGGTCTTTTGTTTGTATTAGGTGCCGCCGTTGGCCTCAATTTACTGGTCTTTCAACTTGTCGCCCGTTGGCAACAACGACCTTGGTGGGGTGAGAGCTTCCAAGCACGCCCCTTTCGCTTCTGTGCTAAAACTGTGCTTGGTGGGGCAATCTTTGGCCTCGGTTGGGGCATCTGTGGCGTATGTCCCGGCCCCGCCCTCGCTGGCCTTGGCGCAGGCATCAGCGATTTATGGTTAGCCCTTGTGGGCATTATCCTTGGGGCAGGGCTACATGGATGGTGGGAAGGGCGACAAAGCCAGTAAAGCCGGTAAAGCCAATCCCATTAGCTTGCAAGTGCTTGCTAATCGCGCTCAAA
>CAZOBT010000094.1:0-8498 GCA_964578025.1 uncultured Rhodocyclaceae bacterium
AAATAAACGGAATGCCTGCGGCAGCAAAGCTTTTAGCATGTGCCATCATGCCATCCCGTCCATCGGGAGCCACAATCCCCAAGGTAATCCCTTTCGCATCGCTGACTTGATTGAGATGCGAAAAGCTCATTGCCCCAGGGTGAAAAGCAGTAATTTGGTTATCGTCTAAATCGGTGGTGATAAAGGCTTGCGCCGTAAAACTCTCTGCAATTTGCCGGACATGGGTACGTGGCAAGCCTAAGTTATCCAGACGTTCTAAATAGGGCTGAGCATCACTGCCAACAGTCGCCATGATGAGAGGATCGCCCCCTAGTAGTTTTAAGTTATAGGCAATATTTCCGGCACAGCCACCAAACTCACGACGCATTTCTGGCACAAGAAACGCCACATTAAGAATATGAATCTGTTCAGGCAAAATGTGGTTTTTAAAACGGTCAGCAAAGACCATGATGTTATCAAAGGCTAAAGAGCCACAAATAAGGATGTTCATGGAAAAGTCTTTTCAGTAAGAAAACAAGGGATGCTGCCTTGGGCAGGCCACGCATCAAGGATAGAAAACGTAGAGGTGATACCCTGCAGGGGTAATGGTTTCGCCATCAAGATGTAGGCGAATCGAAAATTCTTGCCGCGCAGGAAAGATCGGATCGGCATTTTTTTCTCGTTGATAGTCTCGCGGATAAAGAATACGCCGTGCCAATATCTTATCTTCGGTATCGGTCAAGCTAAGTTCCAAAGCAGGCCAAGCTTGAGGATAGGTAGCACGATTAGCTAATACGGCTTGCAATACCAGTTGTTTGGTATTGGGGTCGGCCTGTAAATCTGAGGCATCAATACTGACAAGATCAACATTCTTCGGTAAGCCAACGGGAATATTAAAGTACGTATAAATTGCCCGTGTATCAGGGAACTGGCTAACGACCTCTATACGGAAATGATAGGCCAGCTGTATTGCTAGCCCTAAAATCAGCAGTAATAAAAACGTTGTTTGTAACCACGGGGCTTGTTCGCGAGTGATCAAATCTTCGTGACTTGGCCAACGCGAAGCTCCTGCAACTTGGTCAATCGGATCTGCCATCCGCGAACTTAGGCGCGGTGAAGTTTTACTATGCTCTGCCGATTTTTTCGCGCGTTTTTCTTTGCTCCGCTCTTTATCCTTGTCTTTCGCTCTGTCTTTAGTCTTGGTATGAGCATGACCACTATGGGTTGGCGGTGCGATGGTTGACGGTAGTATCGCTTGACTCACCGATGGGATAGGCTGGCTCTCCTCAATAGGAGTGCTTGGCGGTTTGATGCTTTCTGGTTTCTCTGCCTTAGCACTACTCAGGGAAAGCGATGGAGTTGGCGCAAAATCTGAAACATCCACCTGTGCCACTTCCCGTGCAGGGCGAAGCGGGGCAACAATTGCCGGTGGCGGGGGATTAACACTGGTGGGGGATACTTGGCTAAGAGACTGGGTTACACCATGAGCCGCAGTGTTTGGTGAGACAGAAGCTTGTTGGGCTTCCGGCGTTACCTTAACCATCAAATAGGCTAAGGCATTAAAAACAACACGGCAATGTCCGCAACGAACCTTGCCGCCCTTCAGCCGCATTTGCTCAGGTGTAACTTGAAAGCTTGTCCCGCACGCAGGACAGCGGGTTTGCATCATGGGCGACTACCAGCTAGGCACACCCAGCCTTCCCGTTGATCCGCAATGGTTAATGCTAACCAAGGACGGTAGATTTCGATAATTTCCTCCGCTTGCTCGACCAAAATACCCGACAAGGCTAATTTGCCTCCGGGTTGCACATGGGCGCAAATTGCAGCGGCTAAGATTTTCAAGGGATTAGAAAGAATATTCGCAACGACCAGATCAAATTGCCCACTCAGGGATTCTGCTGAGTCAACGAAAGTTGCCGTGACGTTATTGGCTTCAGCATTGTTGTTCGCCGCAATCACTGCCTGTGGGTCAATGTCGACACCAGTCACGCTGGCGCACCCTAAGCGTGCTGCCGCAATGGCTAAAATGCCTGAACCGCAGCCGTAATCCAAGACCGTTTCACCACCGCGCACTTCACGTTCTAACCATTCCAAACATAAGCGCGTGGTTGGATGCGAGCCTGTACCAAAGGCCATCCCTGGATCAAGGATTAGGTTAATGGCCTCGGGGTTTGGAGCTTCATGCCATGAAGGGACAATCCACAAACGCTCAGAGATGCAAATTGGGTCAAACTGCGCTTGGGTGAGTTGCACCCAGTTTTGTTCTTCTACATTTGCCGTGGTGTAGCTGGGAATTGCTGTAATGCCAGCTTCTTGGCACGCCGCTGATAAGACCTCATCAATAGCGGTATCGGTATCAAACAGGGCGACAATGCGTGAACGATCCCAACCGGGCGAAGTCAGTGAGCCAGGCTCACCAAATTGCGGTTTTTCCTCAGCAGTTCCGGCATCGGCATCTTCAATACAAGCCGACAACGCGCCGTTTTCTAACAGCGCGTCGCACAATGGCTCGGCGTGAGCTGCATCCGACAGAAAGGTTGCCTCAATCCAAGCCATTACGTTATTTCACCTCTTTTTTCTGTGCCAGTTTGTGTTCCAAGTAATGAATACTTGTCCCACCTTCCATGAAGCGAGCATCATGCATTAGCTCATGGTGTAACGCCGTGTTGGTTTTAATGCCCTGAATGCTCAACTCCGACAAAGCAATACGCATCCGGCGAATCGCTTGATCGCGGGTATCGCCATACGAAATCACCTTGGCGACCATTGAGTCGTAATAGGGAGGTACGGTATAGCCTTGGTAAATGTGCGTATCAACGCGAATTCCTGGGCCACCGGGGGGGTGGTAGAAATTGATCTTGCCGGGGGAAGGCACAAAGGTAAAGGGGTCTTCGGCATTGATCCGGCATTCGATGGCATGACCACGGCACTGAATGTCGGCTTGGGTGTAACGCAGTTTTTCACCAAAGGCGACGCGGATTTGCTCTTGCACAATATCCACACCGGTAATGGCTTCGGTAACAGGGTGTTCAACTTGCACACGGGTATTCATTTCAATGAAATAAAACTCCCCGTTTTCATACAAGAATTCAAATGTCCCCGCCCCACGATACCCAATACGACGGCATGCTTCCGCACAACTTTCACCAATTTTGGCAATCAATTCCCGCGCAATATGCGGTGCAGGAGCTTCTTCAATCACTTTTTGGTGACGACGTTGCATCGAGCAATCGCGCTCACCTAGGTAAATCGCATTACCATGCTGATCGGCTAAAACTTGGATTTCCACATGGCGCGGATTTTCCAAGAATTTTTCCATATACACGGTAGGATTACCAAAGGCCGCACCTGCTTCAGTTTGCGTCATGGTAACGGCATTAATCAACGCGGCTTCGGTATGTACTACGCGCATCCCGCGCCCACCGCCACCACCTGCGGCTTTAATGATAACTGGGTAGCCGATTTCACGCGCAATTCGCACGATTTCCTTGGGGTCGTCAGGCAACGCACCTTCTGAGCCGGGGACGCAAGGCACACCTGCTGCCTTCATTGCATCCTTAGCCGAAACCTTATCGCCCATTAAGCGAATGGTTTCAGCACGTGGGCCAATGAACACAAAACCAGAGCTTTCAACCTGTTCAGCAAAATTGGCGTTTTCGGAGAGAAAACCATAGCCGGGGTGAATTGCTTCAGCATCCGTCACTTCGGCGGCAGAAATCAAAGCGGGGACATGCAAATAACTTTGTGCCGAAGCCGCTGGGCCAATACAAACGGATTCATCTGCCAACTTTACATATTTGGCTTCGCGGTCGGCTTCCGAATGGACAGCTACCGTTTTAATACCTAACTCACGGCAAGCGCGTTGAATACGCAACGCAATTTCGCCCCGGTTAGCAATCAGAATTTTTTCAAACATGGCAATCGTAAGCCTTATGTGAACCTTTTCGGTGAGCCGGATTCGACTTAGCCAATAATGAACAAGGGTTCGCCAAATTCGACTGGCTGACCATTTTCGACAAGAATCGCCTTCACTACGCCGCTAGCATCGGCTTCGATTTCGTTGAGCAATTTCATCGCTTCAATGATGCATAAAGTCTGGCCTTCTTTCACGCTGCTGCCAACTTCAACAAAGCTGCTGGCACCGGGTGAGGGTGAGCGATAGAACGTACCAACCATTGGGGATTTAACCACATGCCCAGCAGGTAGGGCATCCGCAGCGGCTTCGCCAGTGGTAGCAGGTGCGACAGCAACAGGTGCAGCCAGTGGTGCGGCAGCTTGGGGTAAAACGTATTGTTGTGGTGCGGCGGCAACCATCCCAGAAGGATGTTTAGCGATACGAACCTTTTCTTCGCCTTCGGTGACTTCGAGTTCGGAGATGCCCGACTCCTGCACAAGGTCAATCAGTTTTTTTAATTTGCGCAGATCCATAGTTTCTTCTTCCTTGAATAAATAGACAAAGCACCAAGGGTGCAAAGCACTAGTGGTAAGACGGACTTACTCCGATTTGAACTTCGTGATTAAAAAATCGAGGGCGGCAAGATAGCCGTAATAACCAAGGCCACAAATAACGCCAATGGCAATATCGGAAAAATACGAATGATGGCGAAATGGCTCGCGGGTATGCACATTCGACAAATGCACTTCAACGAAGGGAATGGCAACGCCAGCTAAGGCATCACGCACCGCCACACTGGTATGGGTATAAGCGGCAGGATTGATAATGATGTGGGTTACACCCTCATTCCGTGCGGCATGAATCCGCTCAACAATCGCCCCTTCGTAATTACTTTGGAAGCTGGCTAACTCCACCCCGGCTGCCGTAGCTCGTTCAAGTAACATTGTATTGATGTCGTTTAGGGTTGTTGCACCGTAATGTTGTGGCTCGCGTGTCCCTAAAAGATTCAAATTTGGCCCATGGATCACCAAAAAACGCATTGTGTCATCCCATAAAATCTTGCTATTTTTCTTGTGGCTTTGTTTGTGGTTTTGCGAAAGTTTGCCGGAAATCACTGCAAATTACCAGCTTTCCATACAAATTCGCGTAAATTCGGCGAATTTGCTAGCCACCTTACATACGTACCCCTGCTGCTTTCAGCATTTCTAACATCTCGCTTTCGACTAACAAACCAACTTTACGGAAGACCACCTGTCCCCACGGATCAACAATCACCGTGTAAGGCAAACCCAAACGTGCATTTCCCAGCTCTTTGGACAAGCGCAAGGCATCATTGCCGCCAGTCAGTAGTGGGTAGTTAATCCCTGCTGAGCGTGCAAATTGCGCCACTTTTTCGGGGGTTTCCATACTGATCCCCACCACTTGTACCTGACGGCTACCAAAACGCTGTTGCAATTTGTTGAAGGAAGGAATTTCTTGGCGACAAGGAGGACACCATGTTGCCCAGAAATTCAAGATTAAGACCTTACCTTGCCAACGGTTTAGCGTAGCGGGTTTTCCGCCAATATCAATAAAACGTTGTTCAAACATCCCCGCAGGCGGCATGGAGCTTTCGCCATCAGGGGCGGCTACAGCAGTAAGTTGCCAAGTCAAAGCAAGCAACAAGCAACAATTCTGGACAACAGAACGGAAAATTTTCGGGAGAAACTTGGGCAATTGGCTCATGATGCGTGCTCTTCACTTTCAGAAATTAATTGGGCTAATTTGTCGCGTTTCAGGCGTTCCCGGGGTCGTCCATCGCGGTGTTTCAAGCTAACTCGCTCTAACGCTGCCGGGTAAATCACAAGGTTAATGTCTGCCGTTTCTCCATCTAGCACCAGCACGGCTTCGGCTTTATCGTTGCGTGGCTCTTCATGCACAAAATCAATTTGCCGATTGAGTAAGAAAATTTCTACCTCTTTCGCACTATCAGGAAACAGTTGGATATCAATATCGCTGTATTCGGTAATGTTGCCATCGGCAACGCTGCCACTCAGGTAGGGCTGAAATGGGGCAAGCCGCTCCAACCATAGCAAGGCTTCTTTACGCATTGCTAATAAATGTTGGTGATGCTCTTGTTGATACAGAGCGTTATAGATGCGTAACTCAGTCGCTATTTCGCTATCACTGGGCAAGGTAATGTTGGCAGGCAACCCTAATTGGCGGGCGGCTTTCTTTTTTGCTTCGGCAAAATCGCTAACGCCATCTTCTGCCATTAAGCGTGCTGCTGTGCTTGCTAGAAGTGCTTGTGCCGCCTGTTGTTGTCGAGAGGGATGATGACGTGCCATGCGCACCTAAAAGTAGAAACCGTGATCAAGGCGATAAAATCGCCTCTTAGCCATTGTTAAAAGTATTGTTAAAAAACGTTATTGTTAAGAAGTCTTCTTGTTCAACGAGCTTGTTGCTCAAAAATCACACCTAATTTTAACCGGGAATTCTTGTATGCACATTCACATCCTTGGGATCTGTGGCACTTTCATGGGCGGTGTCGCCCAATTAGCGCGTGCCGCAGGCCACCAAGTTACGGGCTGCGATGCCAATGTTTACCCTCCCATGAGTGACCAATTAGCGGCGGCGGGGATCGGTTTAACCGAGGGGTATAGCCTTGCCCAAATCGACCCCCAAAACCCAGAAGCCATCCGCCCAGACTTATTTATTGTAGGTAATGCCATCTCGCGGGGTAATCCGCTGCTTGAGGCCATTTTGGATCAAGGTTTGCCCTATATGTCGGGGCCACAATGGCTGTCAGAACATATTTTGCAAGGGCGTTGGGTGTTAGGTGTCGCAGGTACGCATGGCAAAACCACGACCTCATCCATGTTGGCATGGATTTTGGAAGATGCGGGCATGGCTCCCGGTTTCTTGATTGGTGGCGTACCAGAAAATTTCCATGTCTCTGCCCGTTTAGGGGATACCCCGTTTTTTGTCATCGAAGCCGACGAATACGACACTGCGTTTTGTGACAAACGTTCTAAGTTCGTGCACTACCATCTGCGCACCGCTGTCTTGAATAATTTGGAATTCGATCATGCGGACATCTTCGCTGATCTTGCCGCGATTGAAACGCAATTCCATCATTTAGTGCGCACTGTACCGAATAACGGTTTATTAGTAGTCAATGCCGCCGAAGCCAGCTTACAGCGGGTCTTACAACGTGGGGCATGGACTCCGGTAGCACAATTCAATGACCCACAGGGCTATCACATGCGTGGCGATGATGCGGACGGTAGCTTGATTTTTTGTGATGCTAACGGTGAAGTGGCGCGTACCACTTGGGCATTAAGTGGCGCACATAACCGCGCTAACGCCTGTGCCGCCTTGCTGGCTGCGCATCATGTCGGTGTCACCTTTACCCAAGGACTGGATTCGCTGAGTCGTTTTGCCAACGTCAAACGGCGTATGGAAATCAAAGGCGTGGTCAATGGCATTACCGTCTATGACGATTTTGCACACCACCCCACTGCGATTGCGACGACTGTCGCTGGTTTGCGCCGTAAATGCCCGAATGGGCGGATTCTCGCCGTCTTAGAACCCCGTTCCAACACCATGAAACTTGGTACGTTAAAAGAGCAATTGGCGGGCAGTTTGACGGAAGCCGATCAGGTGTTTTGTTATAGCGACAAACTTGGTTGGGATGCCGCAGCGGCCTTAGCTTCCCTTGGCGACAAAGCCCTAGTCACCCCTGATTTTGCCGCCCTCATCGCCGCCGTTGTTGCCAACGCGCAAGCAGGTGACCTTGTTTTAGTCATGAGTAACGGCGGTTTCCAAGGGATTCACCAAAAATTACTGACCGCTTTGGCGTGATTTTTCGCCGGGCAACACCTAGAGCTTGCCATTTGGTCTATAGGCCAATAAACCATATATAACTTGGTTTATTGGCCTATTTTAAATTTGGTCTATTTTTTCCGGCTAGCAGCCTGTTGTTTTTATGGTAATCGTTGGAAATACATCCTCGCTACTCGCTTGGTTGTAATTAACAAAACATTCGTCTGGTTTGCTTGCCCCCTTATGGCGGAACTCACTTGACCCTGTATCACTGCGAGGATCAATAGCATCAAACTGGCTTTTGTCATAATCAACCAAGTTTTGAATATAACCAGGAGAGTTACTTAAAATGCTACTCCCCTGAGCTGATGAGCCAGCCTCTGGATAGCAATTAAACAATACATAGGTTGTTCCACTCATGGTCATTGTGGAAGAGCTTGTTCCACTCATTTTTGTACCTGCTGTTGCACATTTTCCGCGCCAAATTGTGGCAGTGGAACGAATCGTACCAGCAAGCGCATTAACGCTCGCAATCCGTGCATCCTTACCTAAATCCACAAACTTCGGCAATGCTGTTGCCGCCAAAATTCCCAGAATAACAATGACCACCACAAGTTCGATGAGGGTAAAGCCTTTGTTAGATTTCATGCTTATGCTCCCAATCAGCATTTATCGGTTTTAACCGTAATCGTCGGAAATACATTTGGATCACTGCTTTGTAGGTAGTTCACCGAGCAATTGGCTGGGTCACTTGCACCTTTGTGACGGAACTCGCTAGAGCCAGTATCACCCCGTGGGTCAAGTGCATCAAATTGGCTTT
>CAZOBT010000095.1:0-3737 GCA_964578025.1 uncultured Rhodocyclaceae bacterium
CCCCGCACCTTTTTGAAGGTTTCGCGCACTCGGTCAAATACCACCACAGATTCATTCACTGAATAGCCCAAAACCGCCAAGACCGCTGCCAAAACCGACAGGGAAAATTCCCATTGGAAGAAGGCAAAGAAGCCAAGGATGATAATAACGTCATGCAAGTTGGCGATAATCGCCGATACCGCAAACCGCCATTCAAAACGGGCGGCAAGATAAACACAAATGCCTAAGATCACCAACAACAAGGCCATTGCCCCGTTTTCTGCCAGTTCTTTACCCACTTGTGGGCCAACAAACTCCACGCGGCGTAACTCAGCACCGGGAGCATCACTGGCGAGAGCCGTTTTGACCATGTCGCCCAGTTGCGACGAGCTTTTATTTGCATTTGCAGGCAAACGAATCAAGACATCTTGTGCCGTGCCAAAGTTTTGCACCGAAAAATCGCTAAAGCCTGCTTTACCCAACGCCCCACGGACTTTTTCTAACTCCGCTGCTTGTTGGTAGCTCACTTCAATCAATGTCCCACCGGTGAATTCGACTGAGAGATGCAAGCCACGGCTAAACAAGAAAAACACCGCTAACAAAAACGTTGCCAGTGAGATCAGGTTAAACACCAGCGCGTGACGCATGAACGGCACGTCTTTTTTAATACGGAAGAATTCCATAACACTCGTTCCTAAGATTCCAACAATGCTACCGTTGCTACAACGGGGCTACGTTATTTGTTGGCATCACTGCCAACGGACGTACCAGCCACCAGTGCAGGCTTCCACACCTGACCAATTGCCAATTTGACCAATTTCTTTTGCCGCCCATAGATCAAATTAACCAAGGCACGCGATACCACCACTGCCGAGAAAATTGAGGTCAAAATCCCCAAACAATGCACCACCGCAAAGCCGCGCACTGGGCCAGAACCAAAGATTAACAAGGCTAAACCAGCAATCAGCGTCGTAATGTTGGAGTCCAAAATCGTATCGAAAGCGCGGTCATAACCGGCAGCAATGGCTGCTTGTGGTGTTGAGCCGTTGCGCAACTCTTCACGAATCCGCTCGTTAATCAAGACGTTAGCATCAATTGCCATCCCCAAGGCCAGCGCGATTGCCGCAATCCCCGGTAAGGTCAAGGTCGCTTGTAACAAGGACAACACTGCCACCAGCAACAACAAGTTAGCCGCCAAGGCCAAGACCGAAATAAAACCGAACATCATGTAGTAAATACACATGAAGACGGCAATCGCGGCAAAGCCCCACAGGGTGGAATGGAAGCCTTTGGTGATGTTTTCTTTACCTAAAGAAGGGCCAATGGTGCGTTCTTCGATGATGTCCATTGGTGCGGCGAGCGAACCCGCACGCAACAACAAAGCGGTGTCGTTAGCCTCTTGCGTACTCATGCGCCCAGAAATCTGCACCCGCCCCCCGGCGATTTCATCACGGATCACCGGAGCGGTAATGACTTCGCCCTTGCCTTTTTCGATCAACAAAATCGCCATGCGTTTGCCAACGTTTTCGCGGGTCACATCACGGAAAATGCGTGCGCCAGTTGAATCTAAGGTGAGATGTACTGCTGGCTCATTGGTCTGATTATCGAAACCAGGCTGGGCATCAGTGAGGCGATCCCCGGTGAGCATCACCTGTTTTTTCACCACTAAAGAACGTCCACCACGTTCAACATACAACTCAGAACCTACGGGGGGTGTTCCAGCTAAGGCCGATTCCAATACGCCGGGGCTATCATCGACCATACGGATTTCTAAGGTTGCGGTACGGCCTAAGATGTCCTTCGCCTTGGCAGTGTCTTGCACACCGGGCAATTGCACCACGATGCGATCCGCGCCTTGTTGTTGGATCACTGGTTCAGCCACACCAAGCTCGTTGATCCGGTTATGTAAGGTCGTAATGTTTTGCTTGATGGCAAAGTCTTGAATCGTCTTTTGCGCCGTGGGTTTTAAGGTAGCAGAAAGACGTAAATCACTGCCTTCGCCCCCTTCGCTTAACAATAAATCCGGCTGATTATCGGCAAGTACAGCTTTAGCCTTGGTCAGTGTTTCCATATCACGGAAACGAATCACGATACGTTCACCTTCACGCCCAATCCCGGCATGACGCACATTCTTATCACGCAACATGGTGCGTAAATCGGCACTCATCGAATCCAGACGCTTCACAATCGCGCCCTTCATATCGACTTGTAAAAGGAAATGCACTCCACCGCGTAAGTCCAAACCAAGATACATCGGCAAGGCGTGCATTTTGGTTAGCCATGTTGGCGAGGCAGAAAGTAAGTTTAAGGCAACAACATATTGTGGGTCGCTGCTATCGGGGTTAAAGGCTTTTTCTAAAATACCTTTGGCTTTTAACTGGGTATCTTCGTCAGCAAAGCGAGCCTTTACGCCATTGCTGTCGAGGGTAATCCCTTGATGGGTAACACTTGCCGCGCTTAATGCTTCCTCTACCCGGCTCAGGGTTTTGTCATCCACTTTTAAGGTGACCTTGGCGGATGAAACCTGCACCGCAGGCGATTCGCCAAAGAAATTAGGCAGGGTATAAATAAAGCCCAACAACAGGGCCACGGCAACAGTGATGTATTTCCAGAGCGGGTAGCGGTTCATAATGCAAATTTACAGGGTTTTAATCGTGCCTTTAGGCAGAACAATGCCGATTGCAGGTTTCTGGACAATAACTTCTGTCCCTTCTGCAATCTCGATATGAATATAAGCGTCACCAACCTTGGTGATCTTGCCAACGATGCCGCCTTGGGTCACAACTTCGTCACCCTTTTGCAAGGCTTCAACCATGGCACGGTGCTCTTTCGCACGCTTCATTTGGGGGCGAATCATGATGAACCATAAGGCGATAAACATCACGATCATGGGTAAAAACTGCATTACATCTCCTGAAGAAGATGCCGCAGTCGCTGCTGTTTGGGCATGAGCAACACTAATCATGCAAAAGTCTCCAAATTATTAAGTGATAAAACAAGGAAAGGCGGCATTCTACCACCGCTCCTTGCATGGGCATGGTTTCGGGGTGGAATAAGGATATGGGGCAGAACCCAGCAATTTCAATACGCTAGAAAAAAGCCAAGCTACTGCTGAGAAGTGCTTGGCTTTTTGGTGTTGTGGGCGACTTGAACGTTAACTGTCGATGCGCCCTTTGCTATGTGGAATGAACGCAATGGAAGGTTTGGTCAATTCGGGATTTGCCATGTTTTTGACTTGGCGCACGGGCTGATCGTGCTCACCCATCGCTTTGGTCTTTAACACACCCGCCCAGATTTCCTCGATTGGCCCGACATCCAACACCCGCATCATGCACGCCGATACGCAATAGGGTTTACGCCCGGCCTCTTGCTCATCAACACACATATTGCACTTTTTGATGACATGCTCTTGTGGGTCGTATTGTGGTGCGCCGTAGGGGCAAGCGGCTTCGCATTTGCGGCAACCGATACACAGCGTTGAATCAATATCAACAATGCCGTTATCTGCCCGTTTCCAAATTGCCCCAGTGGGACAGGTCGGCAAACATGCAGGTTCGGCGCAATGGTTACAGGCCATGTTGACCTTGTAAGCAAAGACTTCGGGGAATGTGCCGCCTTCGATATACATCACCCGCCGGAAACGCACACCGGGGGGCAGGCCGTTTTTGTCTTTACAGGCAATTTCACAGGCACGACAACCAATACAATCTACGTTGTGATGCAAAAAGCCCATTTGCACCACTGGTTTCACTGGCTCA
>CAZOBT010000095.1:3747-8491 GCA_964578025.1 uncultured Rhodocyclaceae bacterium
TGCGCCGTAAGGACTCCTCTAAGGCGGCTTTGTCGATTTTTTTCGGTTTAAGATCACTCATGATCCGCCTCCTTAGTAGTCACGGCGGAACACCACGGAACGCGACGTTGCTTCCATATCCCAGCCGGGACGGTGTTCTAGCGTGGTTTTTTGCAAATTGACCAAAATCGTGTTGTAAGCAAACGCGCCAGCGGGTGACGGCTCATCCAAGGTCAAGAAATCAGGATTCCCAGCACGATCTACGCCTTTGCTATCTCTATCCATCCACGCGCCTTCATATAACACCACTACGCCGGGCATACAGCGTTCGGTCACGTAGGCGGGCACAACGACTTTGCCCCGATCATTCCACACTTCCACAATATCGCCCGTCTTAATGCCTAAACGATTGGCATCTCGTGCACTGAGGGTGACTTCTTGCTGATAGGTTTCGCGCAACCACGGGATGTTGTGGAAGATGGAGTGAGTACGCCAGCGCGGATGTGGCGTAATCATATGGAAAGGATAGTCCTTGGTTTTGGGATGATTTAAGGATTCAAACGGCTCAATCCATTTGGGAATGTAAGGAATTTCATAGCCGAATTGTGTTTGCTTCCAATCTTTAATCCCTGCCAAATAGGTGGAGAAGATTTCGATCTTGCCGGAAGAAGTTTCAAAGGGAATGCCTTTTTCAATTTGATCTTGGAACGCGACATGCGGGCGTTCCAGTTTGAATTTGTACACCCCATGCTTTTTGAAATCTTCCCAAGACATCGTCACGCCCTGATGCGCTTGCACCCGGTTTTCCCACCATGCTTTGAGGTAAGCCTCATCGGTTGCAGTATTGTCCTGGAAGTAATCACGTTCAGAACGTGGGTTGTACTTTTTGCCAAAGCCCAAGCGGTAAGCGAGTTCGGTAAAGACTTGGAAGTCAGTTTTCGCTTCGCCCAAGGGTTCGATGACCTTGGGACGGTGGATGTAGTAATGGCCTTTATACCAAGGCAAGGCGACATCATGCCGCTCAAAGTGTGTGGCAATTGGGAATAAGACATCCGCCCACAAACCAGATGGGGTAATGGTTGAATCCATACACACCACCAGTTCCAGCTTTTTAATCGCGGCAATTTCTTTGTTGATATTGGTGAGCTGGTTAAACCAATCCGAACCTTGCCAGAAAATCGCCTTGATGTTGGGGATTGTCCCGGCGATTTTTGGATCGTGGTGTTGCCACAAGCCGATTTCTTCGCGTTTGACATTGGGATAATTCAACACGCAATGTGCCCAACGGTCGGACTTGATCGAAGCCCACCACAGGTTGGCGTTTTCATCGTAGGGGTAGGCGACAGATTCGGCGTGCCAAGCTTTACCGACCCCTTCGGCACAACCACCGAGTACGCCAATATTGCCCGTCATGGCTTGTAAGGCTGCTGCCATGCGGTTGTATTGCTCGCCATACGAAGCCCGACCGGGTGCCCAACTGGCTTTTAAGGCCGCTGGTTTGGTCGTGGCATACATATGCGCGAGTTTTTTGATGTCCTCGGCAGACACGCCACAAATTGCCGCCGCCCATTCGGGGGTTTTGGGCTGCCCATCGTAAGTGCCAAGGATGTAATCCTTAAAGTTTTCTTTGCCTTTGTATTTCTCTGGCAATGTCCCGGCATCCATGCCCAGCACAAACTTATCAATAAAGGCTTGATCTTGCAGGTTATTACTAAAGATGTAGTGCGCCATGCCTGCCATCATCGCGGCATCGGTATTCGGCTTGATCGGAATCCACCATGCGTCATAGCTGGAGCAAGAATCGGTGTATTGCGGATCAATCACCACAAACTTACAGCCGTTCTGCTTCGCCATGCGCATGTAGTAGAAGGTGTTGCCGCCGTGGAAGGTATAAGCCGGATTCCACCCCCACATGATGATGAGCTTGCAATGGGCGAAGGTGTCATCTTCGTTACCATCTTGAATCGTGCCAAACGTCATGCGGCTGCTAAACGTCGTAGCTTGATAACTTGGCACTGACCATGAATTCGTCCGGCAACCAAACAAACCTAAGAAACGTGCTAACAAACCTTCGATCTGGTCGGATTTATGTAACACCCCATACGATGTCCCCGCATAGGCTTGATCGAGAATTGCGGTAGGGCCGTAGGTGTCCTTGATTTCGACCATTTTCTTGGCCACGAAATCTAAGGCTTCATCCCATGAAACACGCTTAAATTTGCCTTCACCGCGTTCGCCAACGCGCAACATCGGGTAGAGCAAACGTTCTGGCGAATACAAACGCGCCCGATAGGAACGTCCGCGCAAACAGGCGCGTAACTGTGGCATTTCTGCCGTATCTGTACCGTAAGCTCCACCCTCTTGATAGCTCCCGTTATCGGTGGATAAACGGACAATGACATCGCCTTTTTTATGCGCCACTAACATGTGGCGCGAACCACAGTTATGGTCACACGAAGTCACCACCGTCGTTAGTTCATCATCTTTGGGATAAGGCTCATAAGCAAAGGCGTGTGCTTGTTTTTCGCCACTACTCAGTTCAATCAGGCCGCCAACGCTGGTCATTGCCGCACCAGCCGCCATCGTTTTCATAAAGCTACGCCGTTTGGGGTTTAACAAGGCGAGCCATTCTTTGGGATTCTTTATGCTCATGCGATTTACCTTTTACCTTAGGGTTTTGCCGCGTTATTCGCAGGATTCGTCGGCGTTTTTAATTGAAAACGCGTCTCGGATTCGGTGGGGCGAGTTTTTGCCCACTCAGGAATCTCGGGACTCATCCCTTCCCATTGGTGACGCGGATAGGGGTAAGAAATGCGATACCAAGCCCGTCCACCATGACAGCCATAACAAACTTCCGCATCTTTTTTACCTGCGGCCTCAATCGCGCCGGGTTTCAAGTAAGTCACTTGATGCCGATTAGTACGAATCGCGCTATGGCAGGTTAAACAAGAGTCACCAAACGTGGCTTTATGTTGCGGCCATGGCCCAGGCAAACCCATGATTTCCGTTGGCATTTGCCCATGACACTTCAAGCACACTTTTTCTGGATTGACCTGTTTGCGTAAGGTGATGTCGGTATCACTTTGCTTAGGGGCTGTTGCCGACGAACCGGGAGCTTCTTCACGCGGATCATGCCCTTGGTGACAGGTATTACATTGCAAATTCATCAGCTCTTTGGCAAGTGCGCCAGTCAAGTGACGACGGTGGAAAGTGTCTTGTTCACCTTGGTAAGTACTGGTGCGTTGATACCAAGCTTTGCTGGTGGCAGAGGGAACACCCGCAGGGGATTTGTCACGCGGTTTGTCATCTAAAACATCTTGGTGACAAGCCAAACATTGCGCATCGCTAGCGGTTTCTGCTGCTGGTTTGAAATGTAAAGGGTTATACACCGCGCGGAGGTAATTCCCTTGGGGTGAGGTGTTATCAGGCGCATCCACATGACTGCCGCCACCTTGTTTAATTTGTATGCCTAAAGCAACACCCAGAGCCGCTAATACGCCCGCCACCGCTAAGGCACTTAGACCAAGTTTCCATCCCTTCATTTGGCCTCTCCTTGTTTGGTCTGTTGATGCATTCCACGTATATCGTACCGTCCCTTCAGGTTTGGACGGTTAAATGGGGTATACCATGCCCCTTGGTCTTTTAAAAAACCTGTCCCGGTAGCGGGGCTGGCAATGCCATGTAAGGCGCGTTCTTGCCATTTCGCATCAGGTTGAAATTGGGTAATGCTTGGGGCATTAGCTGGGCGTTCCCACGGGGCTAAACCAGCCACAAAACCAGCCACAAAATCCCCTGTCGCACCTCCGGCAGTTTGCGCATGTACATTGATGCTATGCGCTAAGATGCAACAAAGACCCACTTGGCAAAATCGCTGCCATCGCTTGTAGGGTGTGCGGATCATCATCGGTTTTCCAATCAAGGAAGAAAAAAGAAAGCGGTAGAAAGCTGTTGTGAGTTGTGTCTTGCAAATATGCAAAATCGCTCGACTCTACGCCGCCGAATCCTAACTGTTTTTGATAAACCTCAAGGCATTCGGCAACAAGTACAAAAAAAAGCGGCAAGGTGTGAAACCTTACCGCTTTTTTAAGAAAAACTTTAGCGAGAAAACTAAAACTGTGTCGATGTCCTAACAAGCTGGCATCAACCGTTGTCCTGACACTTATTCACCAAAGAAATTCACATCATAGGGATAGGATTTTTGTGGCACTTTTGCCGCTTGGTTGCGTGCTGTCGTGTCTTTGTCTTGAGGCTTATCCCACCACAATGCCCGCCCAGCGGCTTGGTCGGCTTCCCATTCAGGATTTTTTGCCATCATTTCACGCATCCATTTGGTGTGGTCGGATTCGTAGCAAGTATCAACGATGCCCATGAAGCTTTTCCTCGGTAAAAACAATAGATTCCGCGATTGTACCATGCACCAAGAGGCTACTTAATTTCCAACGTTACTGACTGAGCCGAACGCCCACCGCGTTGGCGGATGGTATCAAGTAGCTCAGTGTTATTCGTGCGCAGAGCCACATCCAGTGCCGTTTCATTTTTCTCATTCAGCAGGTTTAAGTCAATATTAGGCACTTGTAATAAAAATTTCGCGGTTTCAAATTGGCCTTGGCGCAAGGCTGCCATGAGTGCAGTCGTACCATTAGCACTTGCCGCATTGATATCGGCTTTTTGCTCTAGCAAATATTTAATGACGGGCAAATTGCCGCTAAAGGAGGCGTAGATTAAGGGAGTCCAGTCGGGAGTATTGACGGGAGCACCTGCCTCG
>CAZOBT010000096.1:0-8413 GCA_964578025.1 uncultured Rhodocyclaceae bacterium
AAATTATAAAATGCCAAATAAACCATGTATAACTTGCTTGATTTAATAATAGACCAAATAAGATCGTCTTAAATTTAACCTAGCAATGCTCTACATCCAACAAGGTCTGCAAGGCCGTGGCGAAGTCGTTGAAGCCTTGTAAGAGCGTTTCGCTTTTTTCAACATGTTGCGCAAAGGCCATATTTTTGAAGGCGCGAAGCAGATTGAGGGCGACAGGTGAGACAGGGGTTGTGGTTTCGCCATTGGCGTAACGGCGCAAAATGTCTTGAATCGCGGGGTTATCCAGATTAAGGAAGAGCCGCGCTTTGGCTGAACCATCAATTTTTTTCGTATGTTGTCGTACCAAGGCTAAGGCGGCGGCGGACATTCGGGCATCGGCTTCGTCCGACTCTAAACGTTGCTTCATTTCCGCATCGCGGTCAGGGACAACGACTAAGGGCAAAGCCGCCGGGGCGAAGCGGGCGGGGACGAGTTTTTCTTGATCGCAAAGCTGGCTTTCTAACCACGTATGGCTGGCATGTGGCAGGGTTTCGCGCTGAAAGAGCTGCATATTGCCGCGTTCTGTCCCGATCTCCACTAATTTGCCGCCATAGTGACTAACATAGTGGCGCAGGAAACCAAGTACCGCGTAACGTTCGCCGCGTGCCACCGGAATTTGCAAGGCGCGGAAGAGCATGTCTTCAAATTCGTTTTGCCCCAGCGAGACGTGATAACTGCCTTCATGGCGCAAGGCGGTAACGCTAAGATCACCTTGAGAACTGGGCAAGGTCAGGCTGGGGCTGAGGGCGGCAAACAGATTGTCGTCACACAAGGCCGCACCCAGCAGCGATTCATTATGCCGCCGCAACATGCGATTCCATGCCGGGCGTTGCTGCTTGGGGAGATCACATAAGCCTTGGATGAGGGCTTGCGCTAACAAGCGTTGCACGCGGTAATACACCTCGTCGCGTTGCAAATCTTCACGGCTGGCGGTGGGGGTTAGTTCTGAACATTCGATAACGCCACCAATAAAGCCCGCCCAATACGGCAACAGCTCTTTGGCATCATCATCCAGCAACATGCCCCGTACAAAAACGCGCAAATTGCGATTGTCCGACGTGCCATAGGTCGCGCCGTCTTGTACCCATAACAAACCTTGCAGATCAAAGCCTTCATCGCTAATCACCGGGAAGGTACAAATTGGCTCGAAATGTTGTTCAAACTGCATGGCAAAGGCGAGGCGTTTTTTCTGTAACACCGCCGGATGTTCGACCACACCGTGATTGCCATTACCGCGCCACGGTGGCGGCTCTTTGTTGATACAGACATCATCAAACCATACCTGCTCCCGCAACAAAACGCAGTAATGCCCTAAGACCCGTTGCAACACACCGGGGGCGGCAAGGTAATGAAAATCTGGCTGCAAATGCAGGGTAATTGTTGTACCTACCCTGCTATCAATCGCGGGTATGTCGCCTGCCGTTGTATCTTTCCCTGCTAAGCGCGGTAAGCGGATCAGGGTATAGCGTTGTCCGTTCTCTGAACTATAACGCCATGTTTCTTCTGGGGTTTGATATGAAACGGTGTCGACAATGACCTTTTCAGCAATAACAAAAGCGGACAAAAAACCTAAGCCAAATAAACCAATCATGGCTTGCCCAGCCGTATCATTGCTTTCGCGTAGGCAGCGGGTATAGCCAACACCGACGGTGGCAAGGTAGTTATGAATCTCGCTTTCCGTCAGACCCGAACCATTATCACGAATCGTCAAAATCCCTTGCGCCGCATTGGCTTCAACCCGCACCGCACCAATCGCGGTGAATTCGGGGTTTTCAATACGCCGCCGAATAATCGAATCATGGGCGTTTTGTACCAATTCACGCACCGCGACTTCGGGCGTGGAATACAAATGTTTCCCTAAAACATTGACCAAACCATCAAGACTTACGCCGGTGGTATGCCAAGAAGCCGTAGTTGGTGGCTGTTGTGGGTGCTGGGAGGAATGAGGGGAATGGGGAGTATTGGGGCTAGTAATAACGCGCATTGTTTATTTCACAACTTGTTGGGCAAAAAATATAAAACTTGCTGAAGGTACTGAAATTTACCAGTGTCACTTACACCGCAGGTTTACGACTACCTAAGATAATGCCAGCAAAAATCAGCGTAATCCCTAGGTAATGAAACCATTGCGGAGTTTCTGCCAAAAAAATTGCCGAAAGTAGCGTGCCAAAAACAGGCATGAGATGAATGAATAAGCTGGCTTGATTCGGGCCGACTTGGTGCACGCCTCGGTTATAAAAGATATAGCCAAGAAAGCCGGGGAAAATGCCAACGTAGAGTAAAGAGAAGAACGAGGCGATATTCAAGTTAATGTGTTTACCTTGTTGTAATTCCCAAAGATATGCCGGAAGGAGGGCGGATAAACCAATTAAAGTCAGTGCGGCAAGGAGCAACATGGCATCTAAGCCTTGGGGTCGCCATTGCAAGCCAATGGTATATAAAGCCCAAATCAGCACTGCACCCAACATCCACAAATCGCCTTGGTTGAAGCTCAGATTCGCTAATCGCCCAACATCGCCTTGCGCAATAATCGTTGTTACCCCAAGAAAGGAAATAATGACTCCAAGGATTTGCAGGCGGTGCAGATGTCGCCCGAAAAAAATCCATGAAATCGCCATCGTCGCAATCGGGATAAACGAATTGAGCAATACGGCATTAGTCGCTACGGTGTATTGCAAGGCAATATAGGCAAAGGTGTTATAGCCACCAACACCGAGTAGGCCGAGAAAGACGAGTATCCGCCAATTGGCTTTTAAGATCGGCCATTGTTGGCGTAAATGCGGCAAGGCAAAGGGTAAGGTTAAACAAAACGCCAACGTCCATCGCCAAAAGGCTAAAGCAAACGGCGGAATATCCGCGCGAATCCCTCGCCCTAACACCATGTTGCCCGACCAAAAGAGGGCGGTAAGCGTAAGCAATAAATACGGATTGTAAAAAAATTTACGCATTGCACCACTTCCTTTGTCTGAGGCGAGAACGAAGGATTATGCACGAGCGGCGTATAATCCGCGCGGTGTGGAAGACCACAAAGGCGTGGCTTCTGCCGCTTGCCCTGCTTGTGTATAATCCGCGCGGTGTGGAAGACCACTCTAGCGAGATATAAAAATTATGGTTTCCGTCGTGCACTCTGTCGCTGCGCAAAGCGATCTTGAGCAATCCATTACTACCTTGATCGAAGGCGTGAGCGAAAGCGATGCCTTACGCTTACGCGACGCGGTAAGTTTTGCCCAAGAAATTTATGCTGACCTTGCCTTGGGGAGTGGCGAGGGAATTTGGCCTCATGCTTTAGGCATGGCCTTGATTATTGCCGGATTACGCTTAGATACCGACTCGCGGATCGCCGGTTTATTGTTTGCCATTCCATCACGCTTGGATGATGGCATTACGCTGTTAGAAAAACGCTTTGGGCGACAGGTTAGCCATCTCGTTGGTGGCATTTCCCGCTTAGACCGTTTGCGCCCGATTAGCCGGGGTTTTGTCGCGGATACCACGACTAACCCGGAAGAAATGAAGGTGCAAATTGAGGTATTGCGCAAAATGTTGTTGGCGATGGTGGAAGACATTCGTGTTGTCTTGTTGCGCCTTGCCAGTCGCACACAAACCTTGCGTTACTACGCGCAATTTTCCTCCGACGATTTACGCGCCCAAGTGGCTCGCGAAACACTGGAGCTGTATTCACCCTTAGCCAATCGTTTAGGGGTATGGGAATTGAAATGGGAATTGGAAGATTTGTCCTTCCGCTTCCTCCATCCTGATACCTATAAGCGCATTGCCAGCTTGCTCGATGAAAAACGTTTAGAGCGCGAGCAATTTATTACCAATGCGATTACACGAGTGCGGGACGAGCTGAAAGGCTTACAGATTGAAGCCGAAGTGTATGGTCGTCCCAAGCATATCTATAGCATCTGGAATAAGATGCGTAAAAAGAGCGTTGAATTTTCAGAGGTTTACGATATTCGCGCCTTACGAGTCATCGTGTCTGAAGTCAAGGAATGCTATACCGTCTTAGGTATTGTGCATAACATCTGGACACCCATCCCCAAAGAATTTGACGACTACATCAGCAATCCCAAAGGCAATTTCTACCGCTCCTTACATACCGCCGTGCGTTGCCCGGACGGGCGTTCGATGGAAGTGCAAATTCGTACTTGGGACATGCACCGTCATGCCGAATTAGGTGTAGCAGCACATTGGCGATACAAGGAAGCCAAGTCCGAATCCGAAGACAATTACGATGCCAAAATCGCTTGGCTGCGCCAGTTGTTAACGTGGAAGGATGAAGTCGCCGATAGTTCGGATTGGGTGCGCCATTACAAGCAAGCCGCGCTGGATGAAACGGTGTACATCATGACCCCGCAAGGGAAAGTCGTCGATTTACCGCGTGGCTCAACCCCGGTTGATTTTGCCTATCGCTTACACACTGACCTTGGGCATCGTTGCCGGGGAGCAAAGGTGGATGGGGCATTAGTGCCCTTGAATACTCCCCTGGAAACTGGGCAACAGGTCGAAATCGTTACCACTAAAATTGGGGGGCCATCCCGCGATTGGCTGAATCCCGGTTTGGCCTATATCCATACTAAGAGTGCGCGGGTCAAGGTTAGACAGTGGTTTGCAAGTTTGGCCTTAGAAGAAACCCTGAACGAAGGCCGGGGCATTGTCATGAAGGAATTGCAACGCCTTGGGCAAGGTGGCGCAAACATTGACGACCTTGCGCACAAACTGGGTTTTAGCAAAGCCGATGACTTGTTTATCGCCGCCGCCCGCAATGAACTGGGTTTGCGCCAGTTCCAAATGGTGGCGCGAGGCGATAATGTCAGCGAAGAAGCCATTGCTGAAATCGACAGTGTGCCAATTCGCCCTCAGCAAGGGGAGCGTAATACCCAAGGCATGTTGATTGTTGGTGTGGATAATTTACTGACGCAACTGGCGCGTTGTTGCAAACCCGCGCCGCCCGATCCCGTTTGTGGCTTTATTACACGCGGCAAAGGTGTGTCTATTCACCGCGAAGATTGCAGCAACTTCGCCAATCTTGCGGCCTTATTCCCAGAACGAGTGATTGAAGCGGATTGGGGCTCACAGCAAAACAACAGTATTTTTGCCACAGATATTGTGGTGGATGCGCATGACCGCCAAGGTTTGTTGCGCGATATTTCTGATGTGTTTGCCCGCGAACGTTTGAACGTGATTGCGGTAAATACCCAGTCAAAATCTGGGCAAGCCCATATGGGCTTTACGGTAGAAATTAAAAATCTACAGCAATTACAACGCACCTTGACCCTGATCCATGAAGTTTCCGGCGTGGTCGGGGCGCGCCGGGCATAAGGGCAAACAATGGGGAAAACTATGCACGCCACGCCCGAGATTACGGTGCAAGCGGATGGCGTGCATTTGCGTGGGGCATGGACATTAGCCAGCATGGGCGCACATTGGGCGCAACTGGCCGCTGCTGTTCAACAAGCCGCCAGCAACAATCCCCATCGCCCGTGGCATTTGCATGAAGTCACCGTTTTGGATAGTGCTGCCGCTTGTTTGTTATGGCGGGTTTGGGGGCAACAATGGCCGATGTTGCCCGATTTGCCGCCCTTGTTGCGCGACGTTTTGCAACGTGTCAGTCAGGTGGATACCCAGATTCCCAGCCCAGACACCCCGCGTGCGACGCTATTGCATGAATTAGGAAATCTCGCTTTTCAAGTCCTCCGCCATTGGCGCAGTTTGATTGAGCTAATCGGGCAACTGTGGCTCGATTTCTTTTATCTCTGCCGTAATCCCAAAGAATTTCCGTGGCGCGAGTTTTCCGCCAATATTTACCATGCCGGAGCGCGAGCCTTGCCGGTTTCGGCCTTGGTTGGTTTTCTGATTGGGGTCACGATTAGTTATCTTTCTGCCTTACAGCTCAAAAGCTTTGGTGCGGATTTATTTATTGTCAATTTGCTGGGGATTGGCATTCTGCGTGAACTTGGCCCGGTGTTGGTGGCGATTCTGGTGGCGGGGCGTTCAGGCTCAGCCATGACTGCACAAATTGGTGTGATGCGTGTCACCGAAGAAATTGATGCCCTTGTCACCTTGGGCATTTCGCGTAGCCAACGCTTGGTGTTGGCGAAAGTTGCCGCACTGTCAGTAGCCATGCCTTTATTAGTCATTTGGAGTAGTGCGGCGGCGATGCTTGGCGGGATGTTAGCCGCCTATGCCCAGCTTGATATTTCTTTGGTCTATTTTGCCAATGCCCTGCCCAGTGCTGTGCCCTACGCCAATTTGTTAATTGGCCTAGGAAAAGGCTTTGTCTTTGGTTTCTGGATTGCGGTGTTGGCTTGTCATTTTGGTTTACATGTCAAACCAAATACTGAAAGCCTATCGCGCGGCACAACGACAGCCGTGGTAGTAGCAATTACCTTAGTAATTTTGATTGATGCGATTTTTGCCGTAGCAACTCGGAGTATTGGGATTCCGGGGGGCTTAAAGTGATGCAGGAGCATCAGCCTCAGGATGTTTCCCCATCTTCCGTCATCACCATGCACGGCATTGGCAGTCGTTTTCGCCAAACTATCATTCATGAAAACTTAGATTTAGAGGTCGCCGCCGGAGAGGTACTAGGTTTAGTCGGTGGCTCAGGCAGTGGCAAAACTACCTTGCTGCGTGAAATCCTTGGTTTACTCTGCCCATATGCCGGAACAGTGCGCCTGTTTGGGCAAGATTTGTGGCAGGCTGATTTGCCGCAACAACGCCAACTCCGCCGCCGTTTAGGGATGTTGTTTCAACAAGGGGCGTTATTTTCTGCCCTGTCGGTCTATGACAATATTGCCCTACCTTTGCGTGAGTTACGCTTTTTAGATGAAGACCTAATTCGCCATTTGGTGCATCTAAAAATGGACATGGTCGAACTCACACCCAAGCAAGGGTTTTTGCAACCCGCCGAATTATCCGGTGGCATGATTAAACGGGTCGCCTTAGCCCGTGCCTTGGCCTTAGAACCTGAATTGTTGTTACTTGATGAACCCACGGCAGGGCTTGATCCGCAGCGCAGCCAAAGTTTTGTGCGCTTAATTCGTAGCCTCCAAGCGGAACTTGGCTTTACTGTGGTCATGGTGACGCATGATTTAGAAACCCTGTTTGGCCTAGCAAAAAGCATTGCCGTACTGGCAGATCGGCGCGTGGTTGCCCACGGTTCTGTCCAAGAAGTGATGCAAGTGCCACATCCGTTTATCGAAAAATTCTTCCAAGGGGTTTCCGTAAATCCCAATCATCTGAACAATCCACCCCATTAGCTGAGTTACCGAGTTAGAAAGGAAATTTGCCGTGGAAAGTCGTGCCCATGCCTTTGTTGCCGGATTATTTGTGGTGGTTTTAGGATTAGCGGCAATTGCCTCATTGGTATGGTTTGGTGGCAAACGCGAAGCCATGCGGGAGTTAATCATCGTTACCCATGACAACGTCACTGGGCTAAACCCACAATCTGCGGTGCGTTATCGCGGGATTCCAGTCGGTAAGGTCAAAGATATTCAGCTTGACCCGAAAAATTTGTTGGACATTTTGATCTTGGTTGAGGTGCGCGAAGACTTACCTTTAACCGAAGGTACAACCGCGCGCCTTGGCTACCAAGGGGTGACTGGCATGGCGCACGTTTTGCTGGAAGATAAAGGCCAAGACGTGGATTTACTGCCGAAAAAATGGGGACAAACCCCACGTATCATGATGCAGCCATCGTTATTCCAAGAGCTGGGCGATGCAGGCAGTATGTTGTTACGGGATGGCAAAGAGTTAATTGGCGCACTCAAAGAGTTATTAAAACCCGAAAACCGCCAACGTTTTGAAAAAATCCTTGCGCATACCGAAGACAGTAGCAGCAAAATCGCCCCGGCAATGGAGCAACTCACCGCAAATCTTGCCGCCTTGCGCCAAGTGCTGTCCCCAGACAATATCGAGCGCATCAACCGTGCCGCCGCTGCCAGTGGGCCAATGTTAGAAGAAAGCCAGAAGCTGATAGTCAGCTTGCAAAGCGTCAGCGGTAAAGTTGAACAGTTATTAGGCGAATCAACCGCAGGCAGTCCGAATGCCGCCCTGCCACGGATCAATCGCTTAGCCGAGGATATTTCCAGCACTACCCACCAACTCAACCGTGTTTTACGTCAATTAGAAAACTCTCCCAATAGCCTACTGCTCTTCGGCGCAGGCAGCCCTGCGCCAGGGCCGGGGGAAAAGGGTTTTAGTAGCGACAAATAGGGTCATAGGGTAAATCGCTTCATAAACAATGAACAATGAACAAGGAAGAAATAATGTCCACATGGTTTACTTTTCAGCCTGCCGCCCCAAGCTTGCTAGTGCTATCGCGCTTGCTAAGTATGGCAACAGTAGGGAGTGTGCTTGTGCTTCAAATGGC
>CAZOBT010000097.1:0-2546 GCA_964578025.1 uncultured Rhodocyclaceae bacterium
AAAAACCTACCCGCGTGCGTATTTACTTGCTTCGTTGCAGGAAATTGCAGAGCGTTGTGCGTTGATTACCACCTTGACTCAGGCTACGCCCGCGCCAGTGAGCTTTCATTGGCAAGGGGATTGTTTGGTGCGGGAGACAGTGCGTTTGCCTAGCGTTTATCGCCATGTCCGTTTGCCTTTGTCGCACGCACAAGGCTGGGCGTTGGCAATGCAGTTAGAGCTGGCCTATGCCCAAGGGCTGATTCATGGGGATTTGCACCCCAAAAATTTGTTTTATTGTCACCAACAGCCAACAACGTTGGTAATCAGTGATTGGGAGCCAGCTTTACAACAAATTCGGCAGGGGCGACCAGCCTTGATGGCAACACCACCTTATGTGCATCCTGACGATAACGTAAACCAAAAATTAAGCTATAAAACGGATTGTTTGTGTTTTGCCCGTTTAGTCTTGCCAAAGCAAGGCGTGCAGGATTACTGTGCGCTTATCCAGCCTTTTTTGGCAGAGGCAACGCCATTTTTAGCCTTGGCGGGGCGTTATTTGCCATAATAATTTTTCATTAGAAACACACCATAACCCTTGCTACCGTTCTTGGGAGACACCATGACCTTGAGTAAATTTGTAAAGTCCTTGTTTACCTCTGGCAATATCAATGACGAAGAAGAGGTGGTTTGGCCGGATGATTTTGACAGCCTAGATGCGGTCAAGTTAACCAAAGCCATTGCCCGTTATTACGAGAAGCATAACGAACGTATCGTGGCGAATTTTTGGAGCGAGGCAGAGCGTACTAACGCCTTATTAAGCAAATTGGATGAAGCCCGCCCACAAGTAAAAGGCGAAATCTTTGACTTAGCGATGGCGGCGTTTGAATTGAGTTTGGATTATGGCGTGTGGGGCGGTGATGTCTTTACGCCGCGTATCCTGCCAAATGGGGCATTGGTCATTCGTAACCATCATCGGGTGATTAGCCTTGATGAACAACCCAGTTTTGAATTAAAGATTAGTGCCGAAGCGTTGCGGGCAGAAGTCGCGAAAGTGGTAGCGACCTTTGATTGGTTAGAGGATGAAGATGAACAGCATTGCCCAGTGCGGTTTTTTATTATTCATCGTGCCGAAGAGCACAATGGCAGCGTCGTAAAAACCCTGCAAGTTCCTGAGAAATTTTCGAGCGTTGGGCAAACCATTATTGCGTTTAATACCGAGGTTGATCTTTCCGCCTCTGAGTTCCTCGCCAATTCTGGCATTGCTTGGGTCGCGAATCATAATTCGCGCTGTGGTGTGGCATTTATCCGAGTTTTTGCCGATCGTGCTTATGTGCATGGTTCGTACCGCGCCAGTGATGACTATGACGTAATCCTAGAAGAATATATTGAGGCAAACTTAGAAAGCTTGGATGAAGAGGGTACGTTGACTATCAGCACGGATTACCGCCGCTTGGGGCAGGTAATTAGCGAGCGCACAGCGGAATGTGTTGAGAACAGTGAATTACGTCAGTTCCCGGAAAGCAACCCGATGTCTTATTACGTGCGGCAAGCGACGAGTAGCTCCAGCTATGGCAGTTACTCTCAACGTAAGCTGCGGCAGTGCATGGATTTCTCGCCCTTCTTTGCGGCCTATGGCAATAATCCGGTGAGCTATTGTGCTGATTGTCCAAGCTATTGGGAGCTACGCGAGCAATTTGGTACATCCTTTGCCGTCTTGGAATTGCGCCCACAGTATCTTGGCAAGCTTTCTGTTTTAGAAAAGCATGTGGCAAGTTTTATCCAAGACTTACTCACCCCCATCATGCAGCCAACATGGAAGTTGAAATTTATCGCAACGACATACACGGCTTACATTAGCGAAGAAGAAATCTGTGACTTAGATAGCGAGACCGCCTTGGCTTTCTGTAAGGCTCAAGCGAAACCCTTGAAAAAAGAGGTCAGCGCGGCGGCAAAAGAAGCCAAGGAAAATGGCGAGACGTTTGATCGCAAGGAGTTTGAAACAGAGATATTGGGCAACTTGGATTGGTCATTACCCATTGTGATCGTGCACGAAGGCTTTTTTGACCTGCAAGGCTTTAATCAACAAATCCTCGCCCTGACTGGGGAAAAAGAAATTGATCTGCATGTGCATGTTCCTGCCTTAGGTTTCTCGCAAGGCTATAGCTATGGCGACTACGACACGGGTAATGCCCCCACCTTAATTGTTAATCAACCGCCAGAGCCAGAAGAGGACGAATACGAAGAAGATGAGGAGAACGAGGCGATCGAAGGTGAAGCCATCGAGTCTGCCGAGGAAGAGGGCGAGGCCGCTCCTGAGGCAGAGAGCAGTACAACACCAGAAACCATTTCCTTCTTTGAATTGGCAAGCCAACTAAGCAAAAAGAAAGGCAAAAAGAAATAGGAGAAGGCTCAGCCTCAATCTAAGTCTTTCTCTTAGTCTGAGCTTACCCCACTGCCACCTGCCAGCCGTGTTCTGGATTCGCGCTAATCGCTTCGATTTGCCATTGCACAGGTAAAAAGCGTTGGATCACGGCGCAGTTGGTGTGGAAGTGGGAGGACAGCGT
>CAZOBT010000097.1:2646-4421 GCA_964578025.1 uncultured Rhodocyclaceae bacterium
TTGGTGTGACCTTGGCTAGGCGATTTTGCAAACGCGCTAATTCCCGCTCCGCAATATGGCGCGGCAAGTTTGCCAGCATTGCCGTGGCGTTCAGGTGGTGTAACTCACCGCGTTCGGATAAATCTAAGGCTTGCCACGCCGGAGATGCGCCTTGCCCCCAAACCTTCGCCCGCACTTCTCCGCCCCCTGCCGGAAAAAAGCCGGGGCGCAGGCATTCCAGCTCCATCGTGATCCCCATTTGCGCCACCACAGGCAACCAGCAATCGCGTAAAAAGTCGGTCGTTGGGGCAGCTTGGTTATGCGTGCCACCGCTGAGACCAACGCTACTTTCGCCCTCCGCATACCACAGGGCGGGCAAAATCGTTTGCAAGACCAAATTCACACTTCCCGCACTACCCACGGCAAATTCGTAATCTCCAGCTTGAATGTTACCGGGGATAAACGTCAATTCCGCCGACCCCAACGCTGCCCCGTGCACCTCTGCTCCACAAATCGCGGCTGAGGCTTGTACTGCCAATAAGTGTTGGCGCAACAAACCTGAACGGGCGCGTTTTGCACGAATATTGCTCAGGCGAAACCCTTGCCCCGTAATCATCGCCAGCGACAACGCCGACCGCAAAATCTGCCCCCCACCCTCACCTAATGTTCCATCTAATTCCAATAATTTCATGTTGTTATCCTTATTTTTTTGCTTTTTTTAACTCGCGCTAAAGCGCAGCACCTCGGCTTCTAACAGCGCGTCCATTGCCCCTATGTCATTTGCCAGTGGCTGCCCAGCGATTTCGATATGGGCAAATTCCTCCAGCTTCTGGCTCACAAAATCATGGATCAGCGGCAAACGTGCGCCTTCCGCGCTTTCTTGGGCGTGCATTTTCCACGTCAGTAAATCGCGGATTTCGGCATATAAGGCCGCGTCATGCACCAAGTTTTCCACCAATTCGGTAAAACGCATCGGCGGTACACCTTTGCCTTGCATAATCCATTCTGCCGCCAGCAAGGGGCGTAAGACATACAAATATTTCTTTAAGCGCACGCTATCGCCCTGCAAATGGCCACGGAAATTGTTTTTCGCCATCGCCACATAGTGATACAAGGCGCGGGCGGGTGAAAAATGCTGCTGACCAAGGTCGCGCATTGCGGCGACGAAATCAGGATCAGCGCGATAGACCAAGGGCGATGCCAGCCATTCGAGCAACGTTGGATTCGATTTACGCAACAAGCCCAAGGCTTTACGCAATTCCCAACCGTTAATGTCCAGCTCCGCATCCAAGGGCAGCTCAATCACATCCCGCCCCGCCACCACGCGCAAATACCACGGCAAGCGATGCACATAGAGAAAACGCACGTCGTAATCGCTATCCGGCGACGCAAAACCCCAAGCGCGGCTGCCAGATTCACACGCAAACAAAATCCGCACCTCCCGCGCCGCTTCAATCTTGTCCAACTCCGCCAAAACCACCTCCCGTACCTCAGACGCAACGGGATGGGCAAAAGGCAAGGGGGGGAAATTAGGGGGTGATAGCGATGACATGGAAAGCCTTTCTGGGGATTGTGGTTATAATTTTTGTGTATAGACAACAGCTTGGATACACATCATGCGAACAAATATTGTGATTGATGATCGGTTAATGCAGCAGGCTTTGTTGGTAACGGGTTTGAAGACAAAACGCGAAGCCGTAGAGCAGGGTTTGTTAACCTTGATTCGTCTTGCCGAACAAGCCGAAATCCGTGAACTGCGCGGCAAAGTGGCATGGCAAGGCGATTTGGAAGCGATG
>CAZOBT010000097.1:4521-8394 GCA_964578025.1 uncultured Rhodocyclaceae bacterium
CATAAACCACGTTCTACATTGCTTTTTAGCCAATTTTTAATTTGGTCTAGTATTTTCCTAAGCAAACCCCCCGGACTTGCTTCCGCTCCTCCGGGCTACGGGGTAAGGGTTTATCCTTTTACGCAGACGACTTGGCGTAGGGTGTGCACGACTTCGACGAGGCTGCGTTGGGCTTGCATTACGGCATCAATGTCTTTGTAAGCCATCGGGATTTCGTCGATTACGTCGGCATCTTTACGGCATTCAACATGGGCGGTGGCGGCTTCTTGGTCGGCGAGGCTGTAGCGGCGTTTGGCTTCGTTACGGCTCATCACGCGGCCTGCACCGTGGCTGCACGAATGGAAGCTTTCGGGGTTTCCCAAACCGCGCACGATATAGCTACGCGCTCCCATTGAACCGGGGATGATCCCTAATTCGCCTTCGCGGGCTGACACCGCTCCTTTGCGTGTCACATACACCTCGCTCCCAAAATGCGTCTCTTTTTGCACATAGTTATGGTGGCAATTTACCGCTTCCATCGTTGCAGTAAACGGTTTGCTAATCACGCTCCGCGCCGCTAACAACACCTGATCCAACATCGCGGCACGATTACGGCGGGCGTAATCCTGCGCCCAACCGACCGCTTCGACATAATCGGCAAAATGCTGCGTTCCTTCTTCTAAATAGGCCAAGTCTTTATCCGGCAAATTTGCCAAATGCACCTGCATATCTTTTTGCGCTAACTCGATGAAGTGATTACCAATGGCATTACCCACCCCACGCGACCCCGAATGCAGCATAAACCACACTTGCTCGGCTTCGTCTAAGCAAACTTCGATAAAGTGATTTCCTGTACCAAGCGTTCCTAAATGCTTGTAGTTGTTGGTATTTTTTAAGCGTGGATGTTTTTCGGTAATCCGTTGAAATCCCGGTAACAAGGCCGCCCAATGTTCATCGACATTGGCAGGCGGGTTTTCCCATGAACCTTTATCCCGCCCATGACGCGGCGTGGTACGCCCATGCGGTACGGCGGCTTCGATGGCTAAACGCAAAGGGCGCAAGTTATCGGGCAAATCTGCCGCACACAAACTGGTACGCGCCGCCACCATCCCGCAACCAATATCCACCCCAACCGCCGCCGGAATAATCGCCCCTTGGGTAGGAATCACGCTCCCAATGGTCGACCCTTTACCCAAATGCACATCCGGCATCACCGCCAAATGCGAATAGATAAATGGCATTTTTGCCGTATTCAACAACTGCTTTTTCGCATCCTCTTCAACTGGCACACCCTGCGTCCACAACTTCACCGGCTTACGCCCTTCACCTTGCAACACTTGGAAATCCAACACGTTCACACTTTCTTCATGTCCACACATTTTTTTATCCTTTCTTCACATTGTTCTAGCGTTACGACCAAGTAATTGCCAAAACCGTGCCAGCTTGATTTTTGCTAGGGAAAAAGAATAAAAAATATTTGCAGATCAATTTGTTAGTGTGTTTTTCCAAATCACCGAAGTTGTTTGGGGTAAATTTTGGATCAATACGGCAGAGGTATTGCTAGCGAAATAGCGCGTAGGTTAGCGCGAAAGATAAGCCCCCGCCGAGGTGAGCAAACGTTGGGCGGGGGCAAAAGGTTGTTGCGTTGATGGGGAAACTTGGAGGAATTACTCTTCTACTCTTCGTGGGCGGTTTTATGCTCCCCTCCATGCGCTCCGTGCCCACCAATTTTGTCCATCAGTGCATAAAGCACCCCAGAGACCACAAAGGTCATGTGCAAGCCAACTTTCCACGCGAGTTGCTCATTAGTGTAGCTACTAACGTGCATAAAGGCTTTGAGCAATTCGATCCCGGAAATCGCCACAATTGAGCCAATCAGCTTCATTTTTAAATCAGAAAAGCCCACATGCCCCATCCATGACGGGCGGTCTTCGTTGTTGGAGGTGTCGATTTTGGAGACAAAGTTTTCGTAGCCAGCAAAGACAATAATAATCAGCAAGTTGGCAATCATGACCACATCAATCAACGTCAGAATACCAATAATGATGTCACTGCCCGACGCATCAAAGACGGTTGAGGCAAAGCCAAAAAATTCTTTGAAGAATTTAATCAGCAAAATAAAAATCGATAAAACCAAGCCTAAATAAAACGGGGCTAATAACCAGCGGCTGTTAAACATTAAACGTTCAATTAAATGCTCAAGCGATTTCATGTAATGCGGACTCCAAAAATAAAAGATCAGGATGTGGTAATGGGGGCGAGGTCAGGATAAATCAAGGCAATGGCAGCTTCATGACAGAACAGATTTACCCCTGCGCATGTTGTTTATCTTGTTGCCGTGCCTTACGCAAAGACAGGTAAATCGAAACCCCAATAAAGGTGGCAACTACGGCTAAGGAGAAACCGACAGGGATTTTATAAATGTCGATTAACAACATTTTGACCCCAATAAACACCAGCACCGCCGCTAAACCATATTTCAACAAGGAAAAACGATCTGCCATATCCGCAATCAAAAAATACATGGCGCGGAGGCCAAGGATGGCAAAGATGTTTGAGGTCAGCACGATGAATGGATCGCTAGTAATCGCAAAAATTGCGGGAATAGAATCCACGGCAAAAATCACGTCGGATAATTCGACCAAAATTAAGGCGAGGAATAAGGGCGTGATATAACGCACGCCGTTTTGCGTAATAAAGAATTTCTCACCATGCAATTCGGGGCTAATCGCAACGTGTTTTTGTAACCATAACAACACGGGGTTTTGCGCAAAATCTGGCTTGGCTTCGGCAAACCACCACATTTTCACGCCAGTAATTAACAAGAACGCGCCAAACACATACAGCAGCCAGTGGAATTGCGTAATTAACCATGCGCCCGCAAAAATCATCACCGTGCGCAAAATAATCGCGCCAAGTACGCCAAGGGTAAGAATACGTTTTTGCAACTCCAAAGGAATGGCAAAGAAAGAAAAGAGCATCAGCCAGACAAAGACATTATCAACGGCTAAGGACTTTTCAATTAAATAGCCAGTCATAAATTCAAGGAATTTTTGATTAGCGAGTTCCCGCCCAGCGTTTAGGTCTAAATACCACCATAAACCGCTGGCAAAGAGCAGGGAGGTCAGCACCCACACCACTGACCAAGTGGCGGCTTCACGAAAACTGACACGGTGCTGTTTCCCCCCGCCAACCACGACTAAATCAATCGCCAACATGCCTAACACAACGCTGGCAAAAATGCCCCATAACCACGGGTTGCTGTAATAGTCCATTGTAATTTCCTCCCTGTTGCTGTTTTAAACGCCCCATTAAGCGGCAAGGCGGCTGGGGTAGACCACAACGCACGGCGCAGATTCAGGCGGATTGGGCAGAACATGCAACTCTACGGCTACTGTCATTTCGGATACGGCTTGGGAGGCCGCTTCCACTTGGTGCAGGGTTTGTGCTTGGGCATAGGCCGCAATCAGCGTTAATGATTCACGACTCGCCAATTCCTCCACCCATGTCGCATCCACATCACAAAATGCTTGGCAATCAGCAAGGGTAATCATGGTTTTTCTCCTCAAAGTAAGATCAGGGAATGCACCAAACAAGGTGTGTTCGTACTACGCAGATTCAACCCTGAAGTGCAACATTAATATGCGTTAAGAATGCCTCGGCAGGGGTTTGAAAGCCGAGGCGTTTTCTGGGTCTGTTGTTTAAGCGGTTCATCACTTGCTGGATGTCCTTGGGGCGGAGTGTAGAGAAATCGGAGCCTTTTGGGAAATATTGGCGAATCAGGCCGTTGGTATTTTCATTGCTGCCCCGTTCCCACGAGGAATGAGGGTGGGCAAACAGCTCTCGGCTATGCCGAACAAATCTTCGCGCTTGGCGACAAACTCTGCCAAGCCC
>CAZOBT010000098.1:0-7110 GCA_964578025.1 uncultured Rhodocyclaceae bacterium
AGGGATATGCTGTGGGGCGGCCCTGGCATGTTGATTGGCCTTGGAGGTGGCGCGGCCTCTTCCATGAGCGCGGGCGTAAATACCGAAGACTTGGATTTTGCTTCTGTACAACGTGGCAACCCCGAAATTCAACGTCGGGCGCAAGAAGTCATTGACCGTTGCTGGCAACTCGGGGCGAACAATCCGATTTTGTCAATTCATGATGTTGGCGCGGGGGGTGTCTCCAATGCCTTCCCCGAATTAGCGCACTCTGGTGAAGCCGGGGCATGGTTTGAACTGCGCAAAGTACCAACCGAAGAGCCTGGCATGAGCCCTGCCGAAATTTGGTCAAACGAAGCGCAAGAGCGTTATGTCTTGGCGATTCCCGCCACGCGCATCGACGAATTTGCGGCCTTCTGCGCACGCGAGCGTTGCCCCTTTGCCGTTGTCGGCAAAACCACGTCCGATGGGCATTTAACCGTTGCCGATAGCCATTTCGACAATAAACCCGTTGATATGAGCATGGACGCATTGCTCGGCAAACCTCCCCGTATGACGCGTGATGTGCAACATAGCGACGCGCTGGCTGTGCCGTTTGCCGCAGATGCAATTGATCTCAAAGACGCGGCGTATCGCTTGCTACGCTTGCCCACGATTGCCGATAAAACCTTCTTAATTACGATTGGTGACCGTTCCGTTGGCGGTTTTACGGCGCGTGACCAAATGGTTGGCCCATGGCAAGTCCCCGTCGCTGACGTTGCGGTGACGACGATGGGCTACCAAGGTTATTTGGGTGAAGCCTTTGCGATGGGTGAGCGCACCCCAGTCGCTGTTTTAGATGCGCCCGCCTCTGGACGCATGGCGATTGGTGAGGCCATTACCAACCTTGCGGCAGCGGATGTCGGCGCATTGGGCAAAGTTAAACTATCCGCAAACTGGATGGCAGCATGTGGCTTTAGCGGCGAAGATGCCCGCTTGTTCGATACTGTTTCTGCCGTTTCGCAAGTTTGCCAAGACTTAGGCATTTCTATCCCTGTGGGTAAAGATTCTTTGTCGATGCGTACTGCATGGGAAGATGCAGGTGAGAAAAAACAAGTGGTCTCCCCCTTGTCCTTAATTGTTACCGCCTTTGCTACGGTGAATGATGTGCGGCGTACCTTAACGCCTCAGCTCAAACATACTGACAGTGATACCGAATTATTGCTTTTAGATTTGGGCAAAAATCGCTTAGGTGGTTCAGCCTTGGCACAAGTGTTTAATGCCACGGGTGAAGCGACTCCTGATTTAGATAATCCTGCTTTGTTACAAGGCTTGTTTGCGGCAGTACAAGAGTTAAACCAAGCCGGATTGTTGTTGGCCTACCATGATCGTTCCGACGGTGGTTTGTTCACAGCAGCGTGTGAAATGGCTTTTGCGGGGCGTTGTGGGGTCACGCTGGATTTAGATGGCCTGTGTTATGACGCATTGGCTGGTGATGTCGATGGCAGTGAGAAAAAACCAAACTTGTTAGCCGGGCGTGACCAAGAAAACGTGGTACGGGCCTTGTTTAACGAAGAATTGGGCGCAGTAATTCAAATTCGTCGTGCCGATCGCGAAAAAGTCACTCCAGTGTTACGGGCGCAAGGTGTGCCTTACCACTTCGTTGGCTATCCCAATATGAGTGACGAAATTCGTGTGGTGCGCAATGCGAAAAAGCTGCTACGTGAAACACGGATTGATTTGCAACGCGCTTGGTCAGAAACCAGCTTCCGTATGCAAGCCTTGCGCGATAACCCCGACTGTGCGCAAGCCGAATATGACCGTATTTTGGATAAAGCCGACCCCGGTTTATCGCCTATCGTTACCTTTGATGCCCAAGATGACTTCAGCAAAGTCTATTTATCGCTTGGGGCAAAGCCACCCATGGCGATTTTGCGTGAACAAGGGGTAAACAGCCATTACGAAATGGCAGCCGCTTTTGATCGTGCAGGCTTTAAGGCGGTTGATGTGCATATGAGCGACATTATTGCCGGACGTGTGAGCCTGAAGGACTTTAAGGGCTTGGTTGCCTGCGGTGGTTTCTCATATGGGGATGTGTTAGGGGCAGGGTTAGGCTGGGCGCGTACCATTTTGATGAACGATACTTGCCAAGAAGAGTTCTCTGCCTTCTTCCATCGCCCAGATACCTTTGCGTTAGGTGTTTGTAATGGTTGCCAAATGATGAGTGCCTTAAAAGACCTCATCCCCGGTGCAGAAAATTGGCCTGCCTTCCGCCGCAATTTGGTCGAGCAATTTGAAGCGCGCTTTGTACAAGTGGAAGTTGCCGATTCGCCTTCCTTGTTCTTCAACGGGATGGAAGGTTCGCGCTTACCTATCGTGGTATCACATGGCGAAGGGCGTGCAGTGTTTGCGGATGCCAACAATTTGGCAAAGGTCGACGTGGCTTTGCGCTATGTTGACAACCAAGGGACGGTGACTGAACGTTATCCTTACAACCCCAATGGTTCACCGCAAGGGATTACGGGTGTTACCACACCGGATGGGCGGTTTACGATTATGATGCCGCACCCTGAGCGTGTGTTCCGTAGCGTCCAGATGTCTTGGTATCCTGAAACATGGGGTGAAGATAGCCCTTGGCTGCGTATGTTCAGAAATGCGCGTCGCTGGGTAGGCTAATTTGTTATATCGGTAATTGGCATTAAGGGAGCGACAATGGCACGCCTGTATCAATTTTTTTGGATTTTGTTTGGCGTGTTGTCACTCCCGCTTGGGCTAGGTGCTCCGGCCTTCGCCCAAGTTTCTGCTGATCAACCTGTGTATCAGGGACGTTTACCTGTCACTGGGCGAGTGGTTTCTGTTCAGTCGGGTTATCCCGGTGCAACACCGCCCAGCTTGCCCCCTCCCCAATTTAGCCCGACCGAAACCGTCTTAAAGAATGGGGAAATCGGGGCAAAACACCGTTATCCCTTTAAGATTACTGCTGAGCGGTCACAAGCAGGTCATCAAGTTATCGCCACCAATTACGGACAAGCTCCAATTTCTGTGGTTGTGCATTTAAAGAATTTCGAAAATTTATCCAGTGCAACCCAATGGCCGGTGTTTACTGTTGTGCCTCCCAGAAGCACCGCCATCTTAGGCACAACGCAGCCAACAGTTCCCGGGACAAAATATACTTTCCAAGTACAATCGAATTGGGTTCCTGGCGATTTCAATACCCAGCATAACCCTGATGTGTTGTACCGTTTGCCTTTCCGTGACGGTAAAACCTTCCGCATTACCCAAGCTTATGGTGGAAAAATCACCACGCACACAACCCCAGCCAGCATGTATGCCGTCGATTTTCCCATGCCAGAAGGCACACCGATCCTTGCGGCTCGGGGCGGAGTTGTCGTTGATGTAGAGTCTAGCCAAACCGAAGGTGGACAAAGTGCCGAGATGCTAAAGAAAGCCAATAGCATCCGTATCTTGCATCAGGATGGTAGTTTGGCAACCTATGCCCACCTTGCTCCCGGTGGAGTATTTGTTGTACCGGGGCAGCAAGTCGTGGCTGGAGCAGAAATTGGCTTGTCTGGCAACACCGGCTATTCCTCTGGGCCGCATCTACATTTTGCGGTGATGCAAGTACAGCGCACCCCTGATGGTATCGGCATGGTGTCTGTCCCCTTTAAGTTTTATATCGGAAACCCACCGATTCCTTTTGTTCCGAAACAAGGCATGGCAACAACCGCCAATTACACTGGGGTTGCCGTTGCGCCAACCTTTGATCCTCCTGTACGGCAAGAATATCGAGCGCAAAACTCTATCAACCAACCGAACCAATACTCTACGGATTTAGTGTATCGCTCCCCCGCGCAAACCAGCAGCCAAGGCTACGCTAACCAGTAATTGCAGCCACTAATGCTTGCTACAAACTGAACGGTACAAGAACAACAGCAACTTACGCCCTTCCTCTAAGACCAAGGTACTGGCGGCGATTGCACTGCACATGCCCCATTCTTGTAGGCTTAAGGCTTGCGTCGCAAAGATGGCTTGGGCGGGTGGCCAATGTACGACGACGATTTGCAAGAGCACCACACTCAGAATCGCGCCCCATAATTTGCCGTTATGAAAAAACTGGCGATTAAAGGCTGTGCCATATTCGGCGCGGGCGTTGAAGATATTAAAAAATTGGAAAAGGACAAACGTCGTAAAGGCAAGCGTGCTGGCTTTGCCAAGAGAATCGCCCGCTAAATTAGTCTCGTTTAAGCCTGCAGCGTAGGCATACAACGTACCAACTGCCATCGTTAAACCATATAACGCAATACGCCATAAGCGTTGCCATGACAAAATCGCGGCAGTGGCACGACGTGGGGCATGGCGCATCAAATGCGGGTGTGCAGGTTCAACCCCTAGGGTCATCGCCGGTGGGCCGTCCATGATGATGTTGACCCACAAAATTTGAATCGCGGTAAACGGCGTGGCAAAACCACATAAGGCCGCGCCTAATACAGTAAAAATTGCCCCCAAATTTGTCGCTAATTGGAAGCGTACAAATTTAACGATGTTGTCGTAAATCGTGCGTCCTTCTTGCACCGCCCGCACAATCGAGGCGAAGTTGTCATCGGTTAACACCAAGGTCGCGGCTTCCTTACTGACTTCCGTGCCAGTAATACCCATCGCAATGCCAATGTCAGCCGCTTGCAAGGCTGGTGCATCATTTACCCCATCACCGGTCATGGCAACGACATGACCTTGGGCTTGCAGGGCTTGCACAATCTGTAATTTATGTTCAGGCGCGACCCGTGCAAAGACAGCACTGGCATCTAACAAGGCATTTAATGCGGGGCGTGGCAATGCGTTGAGTTCTTTGCCTTGATGTACCGCTCCCTGCAACCCTAATTCATGGGCAATCGCTGCCGCCGTGGCAGGATGATCGCCGGTAATCATTTTGACCTTAATCCCTGCGGCATGACATTGTTGAATCGCGCTTTTTGCTTCGGGACGGGGGGGATCAATCATGCCAACTAAAGCCAATACATTCAGTTCTTGCACCCAAGGTAATAAATCGTCCGTGGCAACAAACTGTGCCGCCGGAATACGCCGCCCAGCTAAGGCCAAAACGCGCAAGGCTTGCCCAGCAAAATCGGCATTACATTGCATAAATTCTGCGGCAGCGGGGGCATCTAAGGGCAAAACCCCGCTTGCACCTTGGTAAGACGTGGCTCGCGCCAGTAAGACATCCGGCGCACCTTTCACCCACATGTCGACCCATTCACCATTTTGGTGAAACGTCGCCATGAATTTATAGGCCGAATCAAAGGGAATTTCAGCCAAGCAGGGAAATGCCGCTTGCGCCGTCTCTTGATGGCAGCCAAGTTTGGCGGCTAAGGCCAATAACGCGCCTTCAGTGGGATCACCCACTAAGGTTGCGCTTGCGTTCTCTGCGGCATAGTGCAAACGTGAGGTGGTACATAACACGGCGGGGGGCAAGACGGCGGCTAATGCTGTGCTGGGGGGGAGGTTATTGCTCTGGGTGGTCAAGGGAGTTACACCCCCGTCGCGGCTATAGCCTTCGCCACTGATTTGCCATTGTTGCCCCAGCGCGAATAAACGCCGTGCGGTCATGGCGTTTAAGGTTAATGTTCCGGTTTTATCGGAACAAATTACCGTGGTACAACCCAAGGTTTCCACCGCCGCCAGCTTTTTCACCACGGCATGATGTTTTGCCATGCGGTGCATCCCCAAGGCCAAGGTGACTGTCACCACAGCGGGTAGACCTTCGGGAATAGCTGCCACCGCAAGGGCAATCGCTGTCATTAAGGTATGGGCTAAACCATCTCCCCGCCATAAACCCGCCGCAAACATAATGCTGACGACAATGGCGGCGATTAGGGCTAAACGTTTCCCCAAACTATCTAACTGATCTTGTAAGGGAGTGCTGGCTTCTTCGGCTGCTGCCAGCATGGCGGCTAAACGTCCCATTTCGGTCTGTAAGCCCGTGGCAACCACCATCGCCTCAATCCGCCCGCGTGTCAGTACGGTATTCATAAACACCATATTGTGCCGCTCGGCTAAGGGAGCATCGGCGGCAACCCGTGCGTTGGTTTTGCCCACCACCTGCGATTCCCCAGTTAAAGCGGCTTCTGCTAATTCAGCGTTATAGGCATGTATGACTCGTGCATCGGCAGGCACACGGTCTCCAGCTTCTAAAAAGAGCAGATCACCGGGAACAAGTTCCAGTGCAGAAATTTGTTGCAACTCCCCCGCCCGCCGCACTTTGGCGGTTGGTGCAAGCATCTGTTTTAAGGAAGCAAGGGCATTCTCGGCGCGATATTCTTGGAGAAAACCAAGGCTGGCATTAAATAACACCACAAAAACGATCACCAGCGCGTCTTTAGTATCACCAATCGCCGCCGCCAAGCCCCCCGCTGCGAGCAAGATCAAGACTAAAAGGCTTTTAAACTGATCGACAAATTTTAGCCATGCTGGACGTGGTGGTTTTTCAGGTAAAGCATTCTGACCAAACTGCTGCAAGCGTTGTTTGACCTCATCTTGGCTTAAGCCTTGTGCCACCGTACAAGCTAAGGTGTGGCTAACCTCTTCTGCCGTGAGGCTATGCCACGATTGGGAGGAAATCGACGTAATAGGCATGGTGAACACAAAACCTTAAAAATCGCAATTTCGCAAATTTAACAAAAATTGAAACAAACCATGCTGAGTTTTATCAAGGAGTTGCCCCAAGTAACAGTCAGCAACAAGCATTGAAGTGCAGATTTACTCCTGTATAAAATGAAATTTTTGGAGAATATGCATGAAATTGACAAATATATCGGTAACTCAAGAAGCGGCGTATCTGGCTTTTCTTAATGCCTTCATTTGCCTCAGCCTGTGGCTGGGCTTGTTGTTATTTTCTTTACCCCCGCAACTCACCATGCAGGGCGGGTTGCGTTGGCAATTACTTTCCTTCTTCTCACCAGAGAATCCACAATTTGCGTTCTATCTATGGTTGCTGGTAGCAGGGGCTATTTATGCCATTTGTGGTTTAGGGCACCTCAGTCGTTTTGTTAGCGCGCCACAAACCCGTTTGGGCTTGTTTATCGTCAGCATAATCACCGCCCTCGTACCTATTTTCTTGGAGCATCCTGAAGGTTCGATATTGATGCTACTTGCCGT
>CAZOBT010000098.1:7120-8292 GCA_964578025.1 uncultured Rhodocyclaceae bacterium
ATCCTACGTCTCAGGCTGGACATTAAGCATTTTTGTGGCGACAAGCTTCAAGCTAATAAAATTCAAGACCAAATAAAAAAGCAGCCAATGCAGAATATTTAATATGCTTTGGCTGCTTTTAGACCAAATAAGTTTTGGCAACTTGCTTGGTTTGGCTTTCGCTTAAGTGGTGTGCTTAGTCAGCGAAGAACTCTTTCACTTTATCCATCCACGATTTGGCGCGGGGATTGTGTTTGGCATCGTTGCCTCGGCTGCTTTCTTCCAATTCGCGCAGTAATTCTTTCTGGCGGTCGGTGAGGTTAACTGGGGTTTCAACGACGACGTGGCACATTAAGTCGCCATGCCCGCTGCTGCGCACGCCTTTAATGCCTTTGCCGCGTAGGCGGAAGACTTGTCCGGTTTGCGTTTCGGGCGGGATTTTGATCTTGGCGGAGCCGTCCAAGGTCGGGATTTCAATTTCGCCCCCCAAGGCCGCACAGGTGAAGGAAATTGGCATTTCGCAGTGCAGATCGTTATGGTCGCGCTGGAACATGGCGTGCGCTTTGAGGTGTATTTGCACATACAAATCCCCCGCCGGGCCACCGTTTACGCCATGTTCACCTTCACCACTGAGGCGAATGCGATCACCCTCATCCACCCCGGCGGGGATTTTGACGGACAGGGTTTTGTGTTGTTTAACGCGGCCTGAGCCATGACATTTATGACAAGGATCAGCCACATATTTGCCACTGCCATGACATTTCGGGCAAGTTTGCTGGATAGAGAAGAAACCTTGTTGCAAACGCACTTGCCCTGCACCATTACACGTTGGGCAGGTTTTGGGCTGCGTACCGGGCTTCGCGCCAGAGCCGTTACAGACTTCGCAATTTTCCATCGCCGGAATACGAATCTGTTTTTCTGTGCCGTGTGCGGCTTCTTCGAGGGTGATTTCTAGGTTGTAGCGTAAGTCCGAGCCGCGATACACATTTGAACCACCGCCGCCGCCCCGTCCGCCGCGCCCACCAAACATTTCTTCAAAAATATCGCCGAAGCCGCCAAAGCCACTAAAGCCCGCGCCACCGCCGCCTCCCATGCCTGCTTGCGGATCAACCCCGGCATGACCATATTGGTCATAAGCCGCACGTTTTTGGCTGTCAGAAAGGATTTCGTAAGCTTCTTTGGCTTCTTTAAAT
>CAZOBT010000099.1:0-3286 GCA_964578025.1 uncultured Rhodocyclaceae bacterium
ATGCGTTGTGCCGGAGTCAAACCATACATCCAAGGTGTCCGAGAGCTTTTTGTAAGCGGGGGCATCGTCACCAATCAATTCGCTGGCTTCTAAGGCGAACCACGCTTCGATGCCGCCTTGCTCTACGCGTTGGGCGACAACTTCAATTAGCTCGGCAGTGCGCGGATGTAATTCCCCCGTTTCTTTATGGATAAAGAAGGGAATCGGCACACCCCAGTTACGTTGCCGTGACACACACCAATCAGGCCGCGTTTTCATCATCCCTTCTAAACGCGCCCGTCCCCAAGCTGGGAAGAATTGTGTTTCTTCAACTGCCTTCTCAGAAATTTGGCGCAAGCTCGGTGCGTCGGCGGAACTGCGTTCGTTCATGCCAATAAACCATTGCGTCGTGGCACGGAAGATAATCGGCGTTTTATGCCGCCAGCAATGGGGGTAGCTATGGCGAATCTTTTCTTGGCGCAGCAATAAACCTAAGCCTTCTAATTCGGCTAAAACCAACGGATTGGCTTCCCACACGCTTTTCCCCGCAAGTTCGCCAACGCTCAGGGCGGGGGTATTGCCTAAGAATTTGCCATCATCCCCGACGGGATTGCGCACGGGCAGGCCATACATTTTGCCCACGTTATAGTCATCAACCCCATGTGCAGGGGCGGTATGTACCAAGCCCGTCCCGGCCTCGGTGGTGACATGTGTGCCACAGATCACGGGCACTTGTCGCGCTTGGAAAGGATGGTTTAACACCAATTTTTCTAAGGCTGCACCAGTACAGGTGGCGACGACTTCGCCGCTTAATTCATAGCGTTTGAGGCAGGCTTCGGCGAGGTCTGCGCCTAAAAGCAATACGCCTTTGCTGGTTTGAATCAGTTGGTATTGCAATTCAGGGTGCACACTCACCGCCTCGTTGGCAGGAAGTGTCCACGGTGTGGTTGTCCAGATCACAGCAAAGACGGGGGCAGTAATCGCTTTGGGGCTGTCAGGATGGCAGCCAAGCCCAAGCACCTGATTCAAGGCGGCAACATCAGCGAAGGGGAAAGCCACATCAATCGCGGGAGATGTTTTGTCTTCGTATTCAACTTCGGCTTCGGCTAAGGCTGAACCACAATCCAAACACCAGTTAACTGGCTTTAAGCCTTGGTACAAATAGCCTTGTTCTAAGATTTTGCCCAGAGCGCGGATTTCTTCGGCTTCGGCTTTGAAATTCATGGTCAGGTAGGGATTATCCCAATCCCCCAAAACCCCCAAGCGCACAAAGTCTTTTTTCTGACGTTCCACTTGTGTTGCGGCATAGTCGCGGCACAACTTACGTGCGTCATTGGCAGGGATATTTTTGCCATGTTGCTTTTCGATTTGGTGCTCAATCGGCAAGCCGTGGCAATCCCAGCCTGGCACATAGGGCGCGTCAAAACCGGCGAGGGTTTTTGAACGCACGATAATATCTTTCAAAATCTTATTGACGGCATGACCAATGTGAATATCGCCATTGGCATAGGGTGGGCCGTCATGTAACAAGAAGCGCGGGCGACCAGCGCAGATTTCACGAATCTTGTGATAGAGCTGCTTTTCTTGCCAAGCAGCAACCCATTGCGGTTCGCGTTTGGCTAAATCCCCGCGCATCGGGAAGGGGGTATCGGTTAGGTTAAGCGTGGTTTTGTAATCTGCCATTGTCATTCACCGCTGAAAATACGCACGCGCTTCTGCCGCATCACGGGCAATTTGCGCTTTAAGTGCATCAAAGTTAGGAAATCGTTGTTCGTTACGCAATTTATGCAAGAAATTAACGCGCAGGTGTTTGCCGTAAATATCCTGTGCAAAATCAAAAAGATGCACCTCCAACAAGGTGCGCATTCCCCCTAAGGTTGGGCGCGTCCCCAGATTGGCGACACCCGCTAACGGCTCTGCCCCAATGCCGACTACTTCGACCGCAAAGACCCCAGCAAGGGGCAAGGGATTATGTTTGATACGGATATTTGCCGTGGCAAAGCCAAGTTGTCGCCCAATCTTGTCGCCATGCACCACGTTGCCATCCATCGCATAGTGTCGCCCTAACAGTTGGGTGGCTAAATCCATGTCACCAGCGGCTAGAGCTTGACGTACCGCCGAGCTAGAAACGCGCTCGCCTCCCGCATTGACCACGCTGCGCATGGCCTCAACACTGAAACCATAGGTCTCGCCAGCGGCTTGCAAAAAGGCGAAATCACCTTGTCGCCCCGCCCCAAAGCGGAAATCATCACCGACCAGCAAATGTTTAACATGGAGGCTGTTGACCAAGACTTGTTCCACAAATTCCGCTGCACTTAAACGCGAAAACGCCGCATTAAAGCGGCAAATGTTGACGCATTCCACCGCGTGTTCGGCAAGTAATTCTAATTTTTCGCGCAGTGTGGTTAAGCGGGCGGGGGCGGCGTTGGGAGCAAAAAATTCGCGGGGATGTGGCTCAAAGCTTAAGACCACCGTGGGTAAGCCATGTTGTTGTCCCAGTTGGCGTAAACGCGCCAACATCGCAGCATGACCAAGATGCACACCATCAAAGTTACCCAGTGTCACCACTGAGGCTGGCGTAAGCGGAAGAGAGCGGTGAAAACCGCGATAAACGTACATGGGAGTTGAGGAGAGTAAAAATGTATTTTTTAGTAAAACCGGCGGATTATACTGACTCCAACGCCCCGTGTCGGTACTTGCTCCGGTAAGATTCGGGCTGCTTGCCTACTTATTTGCCCCTAATCATGTTTGCTGCTCGTTTTATTGAACAACTGGTCAAACTCTCTGGCCTGCGAGATCGTACCGCACTGAATCGTTGCATTATGGAAACAGTGGTTGATATGGTGCAGCCGGAAATGGCTATCCTGTATCGAATTATGCAAGGTGGGCAACGGATTTTGCTGCAAGTGGTGGGGCATCATGATGGGAAGAGTATTGAGATACTGGATGCCTATTTGCCAATTGCCCAACTTGTTCATCCTTTAGAAACTAACGGTTTGATCCGTAACTGTGTTTTGGATAAACAACCCAAAGAGATGATGGGCGAATTTGGGATTTGTCGTCTGTGTATTCCGGTATCAGGCGACAAAAATATCCGCTTTGTCCTTGAGCTACATATCAGTCGCCCTTTGCAAGAAAAACAAAGCCTATTAAACAGCTTGCTCACGGTGTTCAGTAACCATATTGGGCTAATCGACTATAGCGAAACGGATACCTTAACGGGTCTGATGAATCGCAAAACCTTTGATGAGCATATGTTCCGTATTTTGGGACGGGCGCATGAAGACGTACCGGAAAAAGTCAGCTT
>CAZOBT010000099.1:3386-8286 GCA_964578025.1 uncultured Rhodocyclaceae bacterium
AATCAGGTGTGCTCGTATGAAATGTTACATGCGAATGCGCAAGCCAAGCCTGGTGTGGCCTAGCTTGCGACGCTTCATTCAGGTATTACGGCAACATCGACAATTTAGAACGCCGCATTGCCGCCAGTTTGCTGGAGTAATTGCGTACCCCGCGTTGAATGGCTTCGGCTAAACGATCTTGATAAAAATCACTGGCTAATTGCTGTTCTTCAATCGGATTAGAAATAAAGGCGGTTTCAATCAAGATTGAGGGAATGTCAGGGGCTTTTAAGACGGCAAATCCAGCTTGCTCGACTTGTTCCTTATGTAGCTGATTTACCCCTGCCAATTCATTTAAGACCGAACGTGCCACTTTACTGCTATCAATACTGGTTGCCGTTTGTGAAAGATCAAGTAGGGTGCGAGCAAGTAAGGGGTCACGACTCTTACTGATATTGATCCCGCCAATCATATCGGCATCGTTTTCTTTTTGCGCTAACCATTGTGCCGCTGTACTAGTCGCCCCCTTGTTAGACAAGGTAAACACCGATGAACCACGCGCATCAGGTTTGATCCATGCGTCGGCATGAATTGAAATAAACAAATCGGCACGCGCCGAACGAGCCTTATGCACGCGCATATGCAATGGCACAAAATAATCCGCATCACGGGTTAAGATAACGCGCAAGCCTTCTGCCTCCAAACGTGAGCGTAAGCGGCGTGCAATGGCTAAGGTGACATGTTTTTCTTGTGTGCCATTACGCCCAATTGCCCCAGGGTCTTCACCGCCATGACCGGGGTCAAGGGCAACGACAAAATTACTCGCTCGGTTAGCAGAGGCTCCTGACCATGGACGGGGTGCAGGGGCAGGGTCATCACGCGACCATGCTTGCCACCGCCAATCGTCATTTTGAGCATGTGTTGATGGCGGGGGAGAAGCGGTCATTCCGCCCTGTTGCATTTGTTGTAATGCCAATTGCCGTTCTTGAGCTAATTGGTTTTGGCTGGGGCTGGGGGTAGCCGTTACGTTGGGAGAGTTGGGGAAATCGCTAAAGCCGCCATTGCTGGCAAAGGCAAATAAGGAGTCGCTACCATCGTTAGGATACAAATCCAAGACTAAACGATGTCCATAGTTGCCAATGGGTTTTAGTTCAAATACTTGTGGTACGACCTTGGTTTTTAGCTCCATGACCACGCGCACAGTATCGGGACGATATTGCCCAGCGCGTAACATACGGATATAGGGGTCATCGGCGGAAACCCGATCGGCAAGGTTTTCCAAAATACGATTCAGTTCTAACCCTTCTAAATCAACCACAAGACGGTTTGGGCTTTCCACCACAAAATGGGAGTGCTTGATGGGAGCATTAAGCTCTAAAGTGACTCGCGTATAGTCATTCGCAGGCCATATGCGTACAGCAAGCATATTGGCTTGCCGTGCTGCCCATGCGGCGAGTGGTGTCACAGATAACAACATTGCCGCTCCAGCGGCTTTCATTAATTTTCGACGTTCGTCCAACATTGCATCAGCTTTTGTAAACATGTAGCACCATGCTCAGATAGTGACTGTAAAGAAACGTGCCGCGCCTCCCCAATATGGGTAATGGCAAGGCGTAAATCAGCGGAAGGCATAAAGCCGATGGCTTTGTCCGGCCATTCAACCAAACAAACAGCATCACTCCGAAAATATTCATCCAGACCTGCGTCAATAAACTCTTCAGGGGATTGAAAGCGATAAAAATCAAAGTGAAAAAAGTATAAACTCGAAATATTGTAAACTTCAACCAAGGAATAAGTTGGACTTTTTACCGCCCCTTGATGTCCTAAAGCCCGTAACAAAGCTCGAACTAAGGTTGTTTTTCCCGCACCTAAATCTCCCTCTAAATAAATGATTAACCCTGTACTAATAGCCTTGGCTAACGCTTCACCTAAACGGCAGGTTGTCGCCTCGTCGGGAAGAGAACATGACCAAGAAGAAGGAAGATTCGCTTCATGCGCGCAGAACATCAAGAAATCCTTTCACAAGCAAATGGCATAGATTGGCATGAGCTAGCCACCAAAATTAAGCAATATAGCAAGGACTTAGGCTTGATTGAGCTAAGGGTTGGTATGCCAAATACCGAGGTGGCTTACCCAAGGTTAGCCGCTTGGTTAGCGGCGGGGCGACATGGGGAGATGGATTATATGGCGCGGCACGCGGAATTGCGTCGTGAGCCACAACAATTAGTTCCGCAAACCCTACGTGTTATTTCTGTCGCACAGAATTACTTACCCAATGCGGCCTCTGCGCTAACAAATTTAGCCAATCCTGAGCAAGCTTATATTTCACGTTATGCCCTTGGACGCGATTATCACAAGCTAATGCGCCAGCGTTTGCAACAACTGGCAACATATATTACAAAAATATACGGCGATTTCACTTATCGCGTTTTTAGTGATTCTGCGCCAGTCATGGAAGTCGAATTTGCGCAACAAAGTGGCTTGGGTTGGCGGGGCAAACATACCCTGCTGTTATCCCGTCAAGGTTCGTGGCGATTTTTGGGCGAAATGTATTGTGATTTGCCCTTGCCCGTTGATCCTCCCATCCAAGCACATTGCGGCTCATGCCAAGCCTGTATCACTGCTTGTCCAACGGGTGCGATTATTGCCCCGTATCAAGTCGATGCGCGTTTGTGTATTTCTTACCTAACGATTGAATTAGCAGGCAGTATTCCGGTAGAACTGCGTCCACGCCTTGGAAATCGCATTTATGGTTGTGACGATTGCCAACTCCATTGTCCTTGGAATCGCTTTGCCCAGCTTGGAGATACAGCCTTCGCGCCCCGTTATGGCTTAGATAAAGCAAACTTAAGCGACTTATTTCTTTGGGATGAGGCTGAATTTCTACGCCGCTTTGAAGGTAGCCCAATTCGTCGTATTGGGCATGAACGGTGGTTGCGTAATATTGCTGTAGCGTTAGGGAATTTGCTTGAACAACAAGACCAAACAAGCAAGATTGACGGGCTTTCTATGCAAGAAAGCCCTGCCGTAGCGCGAGCGATTCAGGCATTGCAGCAACGCTTAACCCACCCATCAGCAATGGTACGCGAGCATATTCTTTGGGCATTAGATCGCTTGCAAGGCAAGGATTAAGGAGAAATCGTATGATTTCCGTTTTCCTTGCCTTTTTATGCCTTTTCCGGCAAAACCAAGCTTGCGACACGTTACCAGCTTGGCCCGTGCGCACCGGGCATAAAGCGAATCGGCTGCACGTTTTCGGCTTCTTGGCGCAATTTAGCCTGAATCTTTGCCGTCATGGCTTCGCGGCTCGGGATAGGGCACGCTACATAATCGCCAATTTGTTGGCGCAGTTGTTGCAGCCATGTCACGCTCAAGCCTGCCAAACCAGCATAAAAAGCGGTATCGGCACGTTTCACCACTTGCACCGCCCAATCGGGCAACCAATACAAGAGATGTTCGTCCAAAATTGGCAAAATGCGCTGCCAAGCCGCGACGGTAAAGGGTTGATGCAACATTTCATGCAGCCAGATCAGTTGCAAAACCAAATGATCGGCATAGCGTTGTTCCTGTGGGTCAAGTTGCAGGCCATCGGCGGCGTAAATGTCGCGCCACTCAAACATCGGTTGTTGCGCGGTCAAATGCTCATCCGTGACCCAGACCGATTCATAAGGCGATGTGCCGTAGGCAGCCGTCAGGTAAATCGCTGCAAAATCCGCCGCCAGTTCGTCAACGTTTGGCGGCATTACCACGGCCTCTCCCAACAAAGCCAACATTTGTTGCCCAGCGGCATCCTGCGGCAAGAACGACAATTGCCACGGAAATTCCACCTGCTGCAACGCCGCCCAGACCTCGGTATCAATTTCAACATCATGCAGACGTATCAATTGCTGCAAGTCGTCTGCCAAGGCTTGGCACAGTTCATTCCACGCCAGTTGCTCCGCATCCAGTTGTTCTGTCGCCATCTCTGCTTGTACTCCCTTCGATTGAAGGCGGCATTTTATCGTTACCCATTTCGCTCCACCTTGCTCTTCCCCAACTTTTCTCCATTTTTAACGAAAGCGTGAAAACATCATGACAACGCTCGCTGAATTAACCGAATCCCGTGCCTTAGAACGTGTGCTTGCCGCGATGGATGCCACGATTCTAGGCAAGCCCCGTGAAACTCGGCTGGCTTTATGTGCTTTGTTGGCACGCGGGCATTTGCTGATCGAAGATTTACCCGGTGTTGGCAAAACCACCTTAGCGCATACCTTGGCGCAATTACTGGGGCTAAATTTCTCGCGGGTGCAATTTACCAGCGATTTATTGCCTGCTGATATTGTCGGGATTTCGATTTTTGAACGTGACAAAGGCGCGTTCCGCTTTATGCCGGGGCCGATCTTTTCGCAACTGGTTTTAGCGGATGAAATTAACCGTGCCACCCCAAAAACCCAAAGTGCTTTGTTAGAGGCGATGGAAGAACGGCAAGTGACTACCGATGGCGAAACCCGCCGTTTGCCCAATCCATTTTTTGTGATTGCGACGCAAAACCCAACGCATCAAATCGGTACATTTCCCTTACCCGAATCGCAAATGGATCGCTTCTTATTGCGTTTAGAACTCGGTTATCCCGACCGCGAGGCGGAACGTGCCTTATTAGCAAGTGGTGGGGCGCGGAGTCAAAGCAGCAAGCTGACGGCAATTTTGCAACCCGCTGATCTGGTGCTCTTGCAAGAAGATGCCGACAAAGTGCATGTTTCCGCGCCTTTGATTGCCTATTTACAGGCGATTTTGGAGGCGACCCGGCGCGACCAGCATTTCCAACATGGGCTGTCTCCCCGTGCGGGTTTGGCCTTATTGGCAGCGGCGCGGGCGTGGGCATATTTAGCGGGGCGCAAGATGTTGTTGCCGGACGATGTACAGGCGGTGCTTCCCGGTGTGG
>CAZOBT010000100.1:0-8165 GCA_964578025.1 uncultured Rhodocyclaceae bacterium
TGTTCAGCTAAATCGGCTAAATGTTGCGGTGTGCCATGCGCAGCAAGGTAACTCGGGCTGGCGACGATGACGCGGCGATTTTGTGCTAAGGTCACACGCACTAAGCTGGAATCGGTTAATTCACCAACGCGCACGGCGCAATCCACGCCTTCATTGACTAAATCAACCAAGCGATCGGTTAAATCTAAATGAATGCTTAATTCGGGGTGTTCGCGTAAAAAACGCGCCACTAAGGGCGCGACATGCCGCCGCCCGAATCCGGCAGGGGCAGAGATTTTCAGGTGGCCACGGGCTTTGACTACTCCGGCGGTGACGCTGGCCTCGGCATTGGCTAATTCGGTTAGGACGCGCTGGCAATCTTCTAAAAACGCCGCCCCTTCCGCCGTCAAACTCACGCGCCGTGTCGTGCGTAACATCAACTTAACCCCGAGGCGGCTTTCAAGCGCGTCTAAGCGTCGCCCCATCATCGCCGGTGTTACGCCTTCGCTTTGTGCTGCCGCCGAGAGTCCACCTTTATTGGCGATAGCAACAAAGGCTTGGATTTGCGTCAAGGTATCCATTAGCGGTGCAAGGCGACTTGGGTACTGCCATGCGCCCCGCCATGATCGCGCAGTTCTAGGGTGCTATTCGTCAGCTCGTAATAGCTTGATGCCACAAGAGCCTTAATAAAATTGCGCTCAATGCGCATGATGTCTTTATCGGTACACACCATATTACTTATGGTCAAATTACTGATTTCAATCTTCTTTTTTCCGGCGTGATATTTATAAGCAGCGGAAAAATCATTACAACCAGCAAAGCCAAACAGCTCGCCATTGGCGGTAAAGGAAATATGTAAACGCTCCATGCCCGAGGTACTTTCCACCGCTTGTTGCCCATCATTCACCGCTGAGACCGTCCATTGCGTGCGTTCTAAGGCTTGGCTGATGGCTTGATAGCGCAAAATAGTGCGCCCCGGTGCATCCAGCAGAGTTAAGGTCATGCCATCAGGTTCGCGGCGGAAGCCTGTCACTTGTGACAGCAAATAGGCATAACGTTGGTTAAATTCTTGGATTTCTTGCGGACACGCCATGCGGGTACTCATGCCAAGGCGCAAGATTAAGCGTTGCCGTTGTACGCCTTTTTGTTGGTAACTGCCGCTGATCGTATTGCAGCCGTCATTACCAAAGAAATCGCCGTTTTTGAAGCGTAATTCTGGTTTTTTGCTCGGAATCTGCCCGCCCTGTGCAAACTTTAAGACCCATGCCGTATTGTTTAAGGATTCTTCCCGCGCCTGTAGCAAACTGGGTACGCAGACAGAGAGCAAGGTAAATACCAGTTTCGCCAACAGCAAACGTGCCACCCCAAGCATGTTTAAGCCCTTTTCCATCATTCCATCTTTCTACCTAGGTTTTCTAGCTATCTCTAAGCTTGCCATCCTACCGCCTGATTTTATACCTGTAGTAAAAAATCCTTTGCATTTTGCGCAGATTCTCCTTTTTTTAAGTAAGTAATACACTACGCCCCATTCTTGCAGCCACCTTGTGCGCTTGCTTCAACGATTTCTTTTCTTATGCCCAAACTCCTATGGAAACTTTGTCATTTGCCCAAATTCTGCTGATTGCCGCTGGCGCGTTTGCGGCGGGGGCGATGAATGCGATGGCGGGCGGTGGGACGTTTTTTTCGTTTCCCGCCTTGCTTGCCGTGGGCGTTCCCCCGGTGACGGCGAATGCCAGCAATACCGTCGCGCTCTGGCCTGCGAGTTTGTCGGGGATTTGGGCTTATCGTAAAGAAGCCATGCGCCACGGGCGTTGGGCGATGATTTTGATTTTGGTCTCGTTATTGGGCGGGCTGTGTGGCGGTTTATTGTTGTTAGCCACGTCCAACGCCGCCTTCTCGCGCTTAGTGCCGTGGCTGTTGTTAATTGCTACCTTGCTATTCACCTTTAGCCGCCAAGTGGCGCAAGGGATTCAAGGCTTAAAAAATCGACTGCAAAACACCCTGAACCCCCTGAAAAACGCCGCCACGTCAGCCCGTTTTGCCTCCCAAGATGAACCAAGGCATGAGCCGGGCAGTCTAGGTGGGGCGATTTTTCAATTTGTGGTGGCGGTGTATGGTGGATTTTTTGGCGCGGGCATGGGAATTTTGACCCTCGCCGCCTTGTCGATTCAGGGCTACGAGGACATGCAAGAACTGAATGCCCTAAAAAACTTGACCTCCGGGGTAAACTATACGGTTTCCGCGCTCACCTTCATCCTTGCCGGGGCGGTAAGTTGGTCGCATACCAGCATCATGTTAGTCGCGGCCTTTATGGGCGGTTATGCCGGAGCATCGCTTGCCCGTCGCTTACCCAATCTCTGGTTGAAACGCTTGGTGATCGCTGTTGGTAGCGTCCTGACCCTGATTTATTTTGGCAAAACGTATTTTTAAGTTTTAACCCACATCTTTAACCCTAAACCAACTTTAACCTGTCATTACACAAGGAGTTTGCATGAGTCTGAATCTGCCCGCTGGTGTTGCAATTACCGCGCCAATCAAAGCCGAATGGGAATTTATCTTAACGACCGAAGCCCTCGAATTTGTGGCGAAATTGCACCGCGCCTTTGAAGCACGTCGTCAAGATTTGTTGAAAGCGCGTATTGAGCGTCAAGCCCGTATTGATGCGGGTGAAATGCCTGATTTCCTGCCCGAAACCAAGCACATTCGTGAAGGCGATTGGAAAGTTGCGCCGCTGCCCAAAGCCTTAGAACGTCGTCGTACCGAAATCACTGGCCCTGTTGAAGCCAAGATGATTATCAACGCCTTCAACTCCGGGGCGGATTCCTACATGACCGACTTTGAAGATTCCAATTCCCCCAATTGGGACAACCAAATTCAAGGCCAAGTTAACCTGTACCAAGCGATTCGCCGCGAATTGTCGTTCAAAAACGAAAACGGCAAGGAATACAAGCTCAACGACACCATCGCCACCTTGCAAATCCGTCCCCGTGGCTGGCATTTGGACGAAAAGCATGTGTTAGTTGATGGTCAGCGCGTCTCTGGCGGTATCTTTGACTTCGGTTTGGTGTTCTTCCACAACGCCAAAGAGCAAATCGCCCGTGGCGCAGGCCCCTTCTTCTACCTGCCCAAGATGGAAAGCCATTTAGAAGCGCGTTTGTGGAATGACATCTTCGTCATGGCACAAGACCATATCGGCTTGCCCCAAGGCACAATCAAAGCCACGGTGTTGGTCGAAACCATCCTCGCTACCTTTGAAATGGAAGAAATCCTGTTTGAACTGCGTAATCACTCTGCTGGCTTGAACGCTGGGCGTTGGGACTACATCTTCTCTTGCATCAAAAAATTCAAGAAGAACAAAGACTTCTGCTTGGCACAACGCGGCGCGATTACGATGGAAGTGCCGTTCATGCGCTCTTACGCCTTGGCCTTGGTACAGGCTTGCCACAAGCGCGGTGCGCCCGCAATGGGCGGCATGTCCGCACTGATCCCAATCAAAAACGATCCTGTGGCTAACGAAAAAGCCTTGGCCGGTATCCGTCACGACAAAACCCGTGATGCCAACGACGGCTTTGACGGCGGCTGGGTCGCACACCCCGGCTTGGTGTCCATCGCGATGGAAGAGTTTGTGAAGGTGTTAGGCGACAAGCCTAACCAATGGGAAAAACAAGTCGAAGGCAAGTTCGGCCCCGCCGACTGGCTCAACTTCCAACCTGAGCAACCCATTACCGAAGCGGGCTTACGCAACAACATCAACGTCGGGATTCACTACCTCGGCGCATGGTTAGCCGGTAACGGTTGCGTGCCAATTCACAACTTGATGGAAGATGCCGCCACCGCCGAAATCTCCCGCTCACAAGTTTGGCAATGGGTCGTTTCACCCAAAGGCATTCTGGACGATGGGCGTAAAGTCACCGTTGAGATGGTGCGTCCGATGATTGCCGAAGAATTGCTCAAGGTTAAAGCCACTGTTACCGCCCAAGGCGAAGACACAGCAACCTACGACCAAGCCGCCGAAATCTTCGACCGCATGAGCCTCACCCCCGACTACCCAGAGTTTCTGACTCTGCCCTTGTACGAAGCAATGGCTTAATTTGGTCTATTGGCTAACTAGGAAAGTTAAAAATGCTTAATTAGCCATTTTCCAATTTGGTCTATAAAAAACCCCGCCAGAAGCTTGGCGGGGTTTTTTGTTAGGTTAAACCTAATAGGTGTCGAGCTTCGGCTTCTGGTAGGCCGCTATCCATCAGGCGTTTCAGGGCGACATTAAGCCCAGCTTGCATACCTTCCTCTAATCCTTCTTTCCAACCCTCGGATTTTGCTTTGCTTAATGCCCCACGTTGATCTTGGATAAAGATGTGGCGGCGGATTTGCATATCTAATTCTTCGGGGCTTAACGCCGCTTCATTAGCACGTTCAAATGCTTCAGGCAGGGTGGTGGGGTGGCTGAAACTTTCCGGGATGTAGTTCATCTCTCCGGCATTCTGCACAAAGTAAATCCATTTTTCTTGCACCGTTTGCAACTGTGCTAGCGGCACATTAAATTTGGGCAATTCGACAAACACCAGTTCCAGTTCACCACTGTATTCAGTCAAGGTTTGTGTTTCCAAGAGCCTGAATACGCTGTGATATTTATCAAAATCAAACATCTTGAAATTAGTAAAGGTGAGGGCAATAACCGGGTTCAAACCTTTGTAGGCTTCGCCCTTAGCGAGTTGCCCCGAATATTCTTTTGCCGCGTTATACAGCACCCGTTTCTCAAAGCCCTCCACATTTAATACTTGCATTTCAATAATCACATGCTTGCCATTCGCCAGCCGTGCCCGAACGTCGACAAAGGTATCTTTCATCCCCGTGATTTTCGGTGCAAGGTAGGGGTCGATAATGGCTAAATCGGTGACAGCATATTCTGCTTCATAGCCCAAAATAGCGTTTAAAAAATCGATCAAAATCGGCTTCGACTCTTCTGCCCCAAACACCCGTTTAAAGGCAAAGTCAGTTTTTACATCGAGAAAACGCATACGATTTCCTTTGTGCAGATTCAACAAGATATAGCACGCTTGCTGGTATTCATAAACCAATGGCTGTAACAGCACAACAATACATCTCTGGGTATCAATTATAAATGACAATAAAATAATCCAATAGGGTAGCTCTTGTCTTTATAACAATCGAATGCAGTAAGTGAGTTGTTGGTCGATGGCGATGCAATGTCTCGCTTTCCCAACACCCTTGCTACACTTTCGCCCTCTTTTTTGCGGATGTGGTGTAGCGCGTGGATATTTTGGCGGAGTTGATTTTAAAAGCGGGGCGGTCGGCGGTGGAGCTGGCCTTGTTTGTGCTCTTGCCCGTGATGGTGATTATGTTGGCGGCGATGCGCTTGTTGGAAGCGCGGGGACTAGTGGATCGTTTGGTCGCGCTGTTAGCCCCGTATTTGCGCCCTTTGGGTTTAACTGGCTTAGGCGTTTTTGCCGCGTTGCAGATTAACTTTGTCAGTTTTGCCGCCCCAGTCGCTACCTTAAGCATGATGGAGCAGCGCGGGGCTTCGGAGCGGCATTTAGCGGCAACGTTGGCGATGGTCATGGCGATGGCGCAAGCCAACGTCGTCATGCCGATGGCGGCCTTGGGTTTGCAGTTTTTGCCCTTGCTCGCCTTTTCGATATTCGGTGGTTTGCTTGCCGCCTGTGTCACCTACTATGGGTTTGGCAAACATCTGAATGCCAACGAAGCGGTGCTAGATGAAACTCTGCACCATCAACATGCCGATAACGCCAAAGGCGTGTTGGATGTGATTAACCGTGCTGGCGCGGAGGCGTTCAAAATCGCCGTGGGTGCAATTCCGATGCTGGTCATTTCCTTAACGATTGTTTTGGTCTTACGTCATATAGGGGCAATTTCTGGCTTAACTGAGCTGCTAACTCCGGTATTAAACCTATTTGGTCTGAATCCAGCCTATATCTTGCCCACCTTAACCAAAGCCCTTGCGGGGGGGACGGCAATGCTGGGGGTGATGGATGAAATGCTGCGCCACGGACAAGCCACGACGCTGATGCTCAACGCCAGCGCGGGCTTCATGATTCATCCTTTGGATGTGCCGGGCGTTGCGGTGTTAATTTCAGCAGGGAAACGCGTGGCGGCGGTGTGGAAACCAGCGGCGTGTGGGGCAATCATTGGCATTCTCTGCCGTAGCTTGGCGCACGCCGTGTTTTTTGCCTAATTCTGCATTTCCAGCAACAGCGTTTCGATCTCTTTGCGCCCACTGGGGCTTGCCATCGCAATGAGGGTAAACCCCGGTTTAATCAGAAAATCCATTGGTGGGTTAAATTGCCATTGCCCATTACGTTCGCGGACTGCCAGCAAGACATAATCGGGGCTGCGCAGTTTTAGTTTGCTTAAGGGTTTAGGAATAAAACCCGATTGCACTGGTACTTCTTCAATCCGCAAACGATGTTCAGATTTAATCATTTCCTCTAAAAACGAGGTGACTTGTGGGCGGATCATGGCAGAGGCAATGCGTAAGCCGCCCGTAAAGTCAGGGGAAATAATCGCATCCGCCCCGGCTTTCTTCATTTTTTCGGTATTACGCACTTCATGACAACGCGCCACCACACGCAAGCGCGGGTTAAGCTGTTTGGCGGTGAGGGTAATCATCAGATTACGCGCATCATCGCCCGTAATCGCAAACACACCTTTGGCTTGCGCAATTCCGGCACGCAATAAGACATCATCATCGGTGGCATCACCAACCAGAAACAAGAGGCTTTGGTCTTTTTCTTTTTGCTCTTCTAGCAGTTTTTCGTTTTCATCAATCGCCACATAGTGCCGATGCGTCGCAGTCAGTTCATGCCCGACATTGATCCCAACTCGCCCATGCCCACATAAAATGTAGTGGCTTTGCAGCTTCATGATCTGCTTTTCCATCCGCCGTCTCCTTAAAGTCTTATCAAAATCACTCGCCAAGACGAAGGCGGTGACACTGGAAAACAAGTAAGTCATTACCGCAATGCCAGCAAAGGCAATCAGCATCGTAAAAATTTCATGCCCGGGCTGATGAAAAACATCAATCCCCCGCCCATAACCAATGGTTGCCACCATAATGAAGGTCATATAGGTAGCATCAAGCCAAGTGACTTCCTCACCCCCTAGGTTTTTATAACCCACTGTCCCGACTACAAGAATCACCGCCAATAACAACAACGCAATCAGAATACTTTTTGCGGTGCGTTGATGGAAATTGTCACCTGTGTAGTCATGCATTTAGATTAGATTCCTTATCTATCTTATGTGTCTATCTACTTGAAATAGCAGCGAGTTACCTGGTTTTTTACTAAGTTTTTTGCTACAACAAAGCTGCTTTTTTGTTGGGGGCAGAGTTTTTACCATGAAGTCTTCAGGAATGCCTAGTTTTCTGGCACAAATCTAGCAATTTTAAGAAAAACATTAGCTTAGATGTCGACTAACAGGCGTACCTGACTCTGTGCCACACATCCCCCCATAAAAGTGCATCTTTTTCTAGGGTTATTCCTTTGCTGCACCGCAGCAGTGCATGTTTTTTTGTCTCCCTAGACTGCTAAGAACGCAAGCGACTCCCCGTAATTGATTGAAATCAAAGCATAAATAAATTTATCGCGCAACTTGGCACGCTCGTTGCTGTAGAGAAGACAAAGGGAGTCAATGGCGACTTCCCGTGCCACAAGGCACGAATTTGGACAACGGTGTCCATCGGTCTGTGCATGTGGCATGGATTGATGTACGCCATTTTTTTTGCCTATTTTTTCGTATCTCTACTCTATAAGAGGAGCAGCAACATGGAAGACAAAAAGCCTAGCCCAACGCCTGCCGTTGAACCCCCTTCCGAAACCCCTTCTTTAAGCCGCCGTGGTTTTATGAAAACTGCCGTGATGGCAGGTACTGGAGTATCTCTTATGTCGATGGTTCCTCCTGGGGTGCGTGCGGGTGCATGGGCCGCCGGTTCTGATGCCCCCGAAAAGAAAGAAGTCAAAATTGGCTTTATCCCACTGACCGATTGCGCCTCTGTCGTCATGGCAGCGGTCAACAAATTTGACGAAAAATATGGCATTAAGATTGTGCCTACCAAAGAAGCCTCATGGGCTTCGGTGCGTGACAAGTTAGTGAATGGCGAAATTGATGCCGCCGTTAGCTATGCTCCGACCAGTTTGTCTTTGTTA
>CAZOBT010000101.1:0-5942 GCA_964578025.1 uncultured Rhodocyclaceae bacterium
TAAAAAAGCAAAAAGGGCAAAGTGGCCTTTGACTGACCGCCTTGCCCTTTGGTTCAGCCGGGAATAAACCCGCTAAACGTATGGCGGATTGTTGTTACTTTCCCACCATTGCCAAGGTTTGTAAGAAGGTTTCGCTGTTTTGAAAGCCCACCACGCGGGGGCTGGGGAGTTCTTGGCCTTGGGCGTTAAAGAAAATGATGCCGGGGGGGCCGAAGAGTTTGAAGCGTTTTAATAAGGCTTGGTCGTCGTCGTTGTTTTCGGTGACATCAACTTGCAGCAAGGTGTAATTGGCTAACGCGGCTTGAACCTTGCTATCGCTAAAGGTAAAGCGTTCCATTTCTTTGCATGAAACACACCAATCCGCATAAAAATCGAGCAGCACGGGCTGGTGGGCTTGGTGTAGGTAGCTGTCTAACTCGGCGGTGCTTTTGACTCGGGTGAACGCCAATTTCCCCACGTGTTTGCTGTCGTTACCTGCTGCACCAACACCGGTACTCACGCCCTGTATCGCCCCAAAAACGGCTAAGGGTTGTAGGGGGTCTTTGCTGCCGCCAAATGCCCCCAACCACAGGATTACGCCTGTGATAAATAGCAGAAGCCCAACGCCCTTCCAGAAGCGTTTCCACGGTTTGGCATTGCTGGGTAAGGGTTCAAGAGCATTTAGGTAGATGGCGGGAATGATTAACAACGCGCCATAAAAGAGCATGACTAACATAACAGGTAAGACCGGGCTAAGAATCCAGACAGCAGTGGCAAGTAACAAGACCCCAAAGGCTTGTTTGACGTTTTCCATCCACGGCCCAGTACGGGGCAGCAACGTCCCTGCCGACAGGCCAACCGCGAGTAATGGCACACCCATGCCCAAGGCCATCGCAAACAGGGCGAGGCCGCCAAGTAGTGCATCTCCGGTTTGGCTGATATAGAGCAATGCCCCAGCTAAGGGAGCCGCAACACAGGGGCCAACGATCAGCGCGGATAACGCCCCCATTAAGAACACGCCAACCCCACGCCCACCTTGGAAATGTCCAGTGCCTTCGGTCAGGCGGGTTTGCAAACTGGTGGGCAGTTGCAATTCATAAAAGCCCAACATTGAACCCGCCAGAAAGACGAAGATGGCAGCAAATCCGGCTAAAACCCACGCATTTTGCAGGGCGTTAGCTAATAATGTGCCAGTTAAGCCTGCCATGACCCCCGCAAGGGCATAGGTCACTGCCATGCCTAAAACATAGGCAAGGGCAAGGGAAAACGCCCGGCTGCGCGAGGCTTTATGTCCTTGTCCCACAATAATGCCCGACAAAATCGGAATCATCGGAAAGACACAAGGGGTTAAGGCTAAACCGAGGCCAGCGACAAAGAAGAAGAAGATATTGACCCACAAACTCGCGCCTTTGAGCTGTGCCGCAATCCAACCACTTTCATTACCAGCCAGTTTAGGTGGAGCAGCAGTGGCAGCGGCGACGCTAGGCATATTGGTGTTGGCGTTTGTACTAGTATTTGTGCTGGTTGTGGGTGCGGTGCTCATGGCTGGCGCGGCACTATCGCCTCCACCGGGAAGCATGGCACGCGGGCTATTACTGAGTGGTAACGAATCACTGGGCTTGAGATGGGCGTTATCGGGCAAATCGCCAGTGGCGGGCAAATTCACACTCACTTCATGGCCTTGGGGGGGATAACAAATCCCCGCATCGGCACAACCTTGCGAAATCAGTTTGAGCTTAAGCGTAAAGGCTTCATTAGGGCGTTTGCTTAAAGGCAAGGTTAAATTTACGTTGCCATAAAAAACTTCAACTTGCCCAAAGTTTTCATCATGTTTTGGCTTGCCAGCAGGTGATTGAATCGCGCCAAGCTGCACCTCATTGGGACTAATAACCTTAACTTTAAACTTATCGCGATACAGGTAATAGCCTTTGGCAATGTCATAGCGCAATGTTACCGTTTGTGAATCGCTGACCTCGGCTTGCGCTTTAAAGGCTAAGGCGGGGTCAAGGAAATCTTGAGCGAATACGGCGGTTGGGTTAGCAAGCAATGTGCTCGTAACAACGATGGCAAATAAAGCGGAAAACACTCCCTGCGCGGCTACACGCCTGTTTGCAGGTAAATTCGCCAAAAACGCTAACACACCAAGCATGATGATTCCTCCGTTTCGTCATGAACCCACCGCAAATACGCGGGTAAGCCCGCTGCGACTGGAATGGCAATAATTTCTGGTAGCTCGTAGGGGTGTTTACTGCGAATTGCACTTTCGAGTTCGGGGTAACGTGCCGCCGTCGTTTTTAAGAGCAAGGGCACTTCTTGCGCTTTTTCTACCGCCCCTCGCCAGCGATAGACCGATTGGCACGGGGCAAGAATATTGGCACAGGCCACCAGACGTGCCTCAACAAGCGTTGTCGCCAGTTGTTCGGCACTATGGGTGTCGGGCAGATTGGTTAAAACGAGAAGAACACTGGGCATCATGGTGGATTAAATCGCAATCGGCGCAGGAATGTGCGGATGCGGGTCGTAGCCTTCCAGCACAAAATCGGCGAAATTGTAGTCAAAAATCGAATCGGGCTTACGCGCAAAACGTAAGGTCGGTAAGGCTTTGGGCTGGCGTTGCAGTTGTAAGCGGGCTTGTTCTAAATGGTTGGAATACAAATGCAAATCGCCAATGCTATGCACGATTTCACCCACCGCTAAATCACATTGCTGCGCCACCATATGCGTTAAAAACGCCAGACTTGCCATGTTGTAGGGAATGCCTAAAAAGCAATCGCCAGAACGTTGGGTCAACATACAAGATAAACGCCCATTGGCGACCCAAAACTGATACATCACATGACAAGGCGGTAAAGCCATGCGCCCAGCGGCGGCGTTTTCATGGGGCTTTTGGCTTTCGTCGGGCAAATAACTGACATTCCACGCATTGATAATATGGCGGCGGCTGTTAGGGTTTTTGCGTAGGCCATTGATGAGAATACTCACTTGGTCAATCGGCTCGCCGTTTTCCCCCGGCCAAGCTCGCCATTGCGCCCCATAGACGGGGCCAAGCTCCCCGGTCCTGGTTGCCCACTCATCCCAAATGCTTACGCCATTGGCTTTGAGGTAGGCAATATTGGTGCCACCTTGCAAAAACCACAACAGCTCATGAATAATGGATTTAACGTGTAATTTTTTGGTCGTTAATAAAGGAAAGCCATGTTGTAAATCATGGCGTACCATACGCCCAAAAACCGAGAGCGTACCCGTACCAGTACGATCCCCTTTTGCGATGCCATTATGCAGAATGTCTGTTAATAGCCCTAAATAAGCATTGTCCATTGGTGGGAAAAAACAGGGAAAATTAAAGAAAGCTAATGAATGTGAACCGTGCACTTTAACCTAGCACTGGGGTTTCTCGTACAAGTTCCATGTTTGTTCCAGCAATTCCTTGCCTTTTCTTTGCCTTTGCCTTGTTTTTTTACACGCTTTTTACGGGCGGCAAAAGTGACTTAATATTCGTTTCCGGGCAGTATGCCGCCTTCTCGTAAGTCTTAGCCGTAAAGAAAGAATACGCCGTGTTACGTGAACTGATGCCTGTTTTTAGTAATCATCCTTTAGCCAACCCAGACGAAGTTAAACGCATGTTGGCGGAACTCCCTGGGGATGATTCTTTTCGTTATTTAGAAACCCTGGCAAGTTGGTTACGCCATTTGTTAACCGCCAGCGAAGTTGAGGTACAAACCCTAGTCCATGTGGCGAGTTTGATTGATGAAGCCGCCCAAGCCCATCTGCGCCGCCTCACCCGTGTCTATTTGCAATCACCCCGCTTAGCCAAGACCGAAGAAGCGCGGCTGTATGTCGTGACTCAGGGCTATCTCAAACCACTGACGGATTTGTATGAACGCTTACAAGACATGGCGTATCGGCAAAATCGCTTGAGTGAAGCCTTACGTGCTTTGTTAGCTGCCCGCTTATTAGCAAACTTAGGCACGATGTTGAAATGGGAAAACTTCCGTTACGCGCCGAACCAAAGCAATCTGTGGTTGCGCTTAGGTTATACCTATTTGTTGGCAGAAAGCGGCGGTTATGGGCATATCCAAGTTGAGCTGTACCCGGCACATCCTGTCCCGACCAATCCTGCGAAAGAGTACCTCCGCGTTTTGGTCTTGCAGTCCTCATCCCTCGATTGTCTCTTGCCGATCGAGATGGAATGGACAGATCAGCTACTTGGTCTATTTTTGCCTTACTTTAGTTTAACTGCCCGCCCCGAACCGGGCAGCATTTATTGGATTGATGCCTCGCGCCCGATTCCACCAGTGCGTTTAGCGCAACAACCCATGGAAACTTCGGCTTCCTTGCGCTTTTTCTGCTCTGGCTCAACTTACGAGCAATTATTGGTGGTGCGCGGTATGTTGGAGCAAGGTAGCGAAGTACCTCCGCAATTGCGGCTTGATGGCAACCCTAGTCCCCGCGTGTTATTGCGTTTGATTCGTCACCTTGCTGCCTGTTGGTCCCCCACGCCACCACAACGGCAACATCAACGCCACAAAGTACGGCATCGCACTACGATCCTGCATGGCCTAGTGAATATTTTTAAGGTGTTCTCTGGGCATCCCTTGCCACAAGATGAGCATGGCGAAGGCGTAAACCGCGAAAGCTGGGTGGTGCAAAACGTCAGTCAAGGCGGCTTTGGCGCGATCATTACCCACTTAAAGGGGGATTGGATACGTCTTGGCTGCTTGATTGCCTTACAACCGAGCGGCGGCGATAACTGGTTGTTGTGCACCATTCGGCGTTATCACCGCTATAGCGATATTGGTGCAGCCGTGGGTATTCAAACGTTAGGAAGGAAGATTTCTACCGTCGATTTATTTCCCCAGCAACCGGGAGAAAATCGTCCCTCGCATCCGGCGTTATGTATTCATGATGGCAATGAACCGGGTGAAGTGCGCTTAATCATTCCGCCCGGTGGTTTTAGAGCGCGGCAAACCTTGGTGATGGAAGACGGGGCGCAAAAAGCTCTGCTTACGCCCGTGTTGCTGATTAACCGCGAACCCGAATACGAAATTGCCCGTTATCGGGTACGTTGGTTATAAGCTACACCACTCCCCCGCGCCGCCGAAACCATCCCGTCAGGGCAAGGCGGTCGCGCTGGGCGGGTAAGACTTCATGCCAATAATCGGCGGCAAGGAAAGAAACAAATGTGCCTCGACGTGGGGCAACATCGATCGAAATATTAGGGTTGTCCCCCTCAGGGTAAAAGCGTAAATAGCCGCCGTCCTCTTCTTCCCAGTCGTCATTTAGGTACAAAATCGTGGTGAGAGTACGGGCATCATCATCCCGAAAACGATCCAAATGCCGCCCATAATGCGCCCCCGGTGGGTACAACGCGGCATGGCCTTCAAAATCAAACAAGCCTAAATAAAGGTGTTGGTTCACCTCATGGCGATAGGCTTCTAAGGCATCCAAATACGCCGTTAGCGCAGGCGGGGCATCTGCATGATCTAACCAATGAATCCAATCACTGCGAATTTCTACCCGTTGCGCTTGTCCCGCCCCACGCCCCACCGTCGCAGGACGAAAATCCCCCGCTGCCCGTAATGCGTGACACGCCGTCACCATCTCTGCCGTCAGTTCATCCGGCCAAAAATTCGGCGCAATAAAATACCCCTGCCGCGCAATCGCATCCAAGGCCAGCGAAAAATCCGGTAATAAGGTCTGCATACTCATAAATTCAATGGCACTCCACACTGATTGAGTTGGTACAAGGTAGGGGATGTTATACCAACCCCGCTCAGTCAACTTTTGCGTCAAAACAAGTAAAGCTATTTTCAAGGACGGCACACAAACCTGCTCCGTTTCGATCATTACGGAGGTTTTTCCTACATTTTCTGGTGAAACTAGCAACTCCAATACAGCATGGTGTAGGGGGTTGTGATGCGGGTTTTGTTGGTGGGGGCGAGTGGTTTTGTGGGGCGGAATAT
>CAZOBT010000101.1:6042-8151 GCA_964578025.1 uncultured Rhodocyclaceae bacterium
GATTTAGCTTGGCTAGTGCTACGCCCATCCTTGATTTACGGTAGGGGTAGCCGTAGTGGTGACTTACTATTGCAAGTCGCCCGCTTGCCGTATTTGCCCGTGTTGGGCGATGGACAGCAGTTAATTCAGCCCGTGCATATTCGTGATGTGGTGGCGTGTGTTTGCCAAGGTTTAAGCCAACCCAGCCCGAAAATGTGGCAAAGCCTCGATATTGCAGGCAGCACGGTTTTCACCTTTGCCGAGTGGCTACACACCCTACGCCACGCCCAAGGTTTACCGCCAACAACGACCGTGAGGATTCCCTTGCGCATGGCCTTATTTGCCGCCCATTTCGCCCGCTATATACAGCCGATCATGCAACCCGATACCTTGCGTATGTTGCAACAAGGCTATGTCGTCGAAGCCCCCACACTAGCGCGCTTACACCAATTCCTAGGCCGCCCCCCGCTGTCTCCTAGCCCGGAATTGGTTTTATGTGTTTAAGTCACTACGGCAAATTGAGGCAGACAAGAAACATGGCATAAAATGCTGTCCTGATACTTTTCATGGGCGGATAGTTGTGCACCCCGGTTATAGAAAGAATGACGTAATCAACAATCCGCGAACAGGCAATCCAATTTTTGCGCATTTTCCGTGCATAAACTATCGTGGTCATGTTTTTCCTAACGCGCCAATTTTTTTGCGTTTTGGCGATCGCCGATTTGGGGTAGCCCATATTTGGCAAGAACATCGTAGAGACATTCCAGCTCTGTCAAACATTGCGTTACTTGACCACGAGGCGGTAGTCCAAATTGCTCATTATGTTTCGCGGATACTTGGTATGGGGGGAGATATTTATTGTGAGTTTGCTGATATGCGTGGAAACCATCGGCCTCTTGTTTTTAGATCAGGGGCTGGTTTGGTTGTATTAGAGCAAAAGCAAGATGGCGCGGGGCAAGCTCTTTACTCGGTTGTTACAGCATTTCCTGGAAAAATAAAGGGCACCAAAATCGGTGCCCTTAGTGTGCTGGGTTCATAGTAGTCGCAACATCTCTTTAGCTTAAAGGTTCAGAGACCAACGATCAGAATCGTTGCCGCTACCGCAGAAGTCCCGGTTTCTGCTGCCCAGTAGTGTGAAGGCCAATTCCGGTTGAAACCCCCACCTAATGCTCTTGCAGTTCCCAGCCTGTTCATTATACCCAAGATGTTAGGTGCAGCAGCGGCAGTGATTAACCTGCTTGAGCTTCCAAAACGATCTTTTCAGCACAAAAACCTGTTCCGTTTCGATCATTACGGAGGTTTTTCACACATCTTTTAGTGAGACTAGAGGCTCTGGCAATCCTCAATCACGGAGTCTCCTCATGACTTACCTTACCTTAAAAACTTTGCATATCTTGAGTATGGTCTTGCTCTTTGGTACGGGCTTGGGCAGTGCGTTTTATAAATGGATGGCGGATAGTTCGGGGAATGTGGCGCATATTGCGCAAACGAATCGCCAAGTGGTGTTAGCTGATTGGTTGTTTACGACCCCAACGGTGATTTTTCAGCCGATTAGCGGTTTATGGATGGTGAATTTGCTGGAGATTCCGCTGAGTACGCCGTGGGTTGCGGTGAGCCGTGGGCTGTATTGCCTTGCCGGGGTGTGTTGGCTGCCTGTGGTATGGCTGCAAATTCGGATGCGTGATCTGGCGCAACTTGCCGCTACGACCGGGCAAGCCTTGCCACCCTTGTATTGGCGGATGGCGCGGGCATGGTTTTGGCTGGGGATTCCGGCGTTTAGTGCGATGGTGCTGGTGGTGAGTTTGATGGTGTTTAAGCACATTCCGCCCCTGTTTGGAGGTGGCGTATGAAAATCATATCGCCTAAAAACATCAGCCCGCTGCCACATGCTCTTGGCACGGCTTGGCAACAACTTCCCCCCGCCTTACAAGCGCATTACGCCGCCAATGCTACCGATAGCGGTTATTTAGACATTTCCTTTCCGCTGTGGATGCAGCCGCTGTTATGGCTGTTGCGCCTTGTTGGGGCATTAGTGCATCGCCGGGCGCGAGGGGTTACGACTACGGTGGATAAGCAACTTACCTTCACTCAAGCCGGTGCAATACAACAATCTTGGCAACGGGTGTTGCG
>CAZOBT010000102.1:0-8141 GCA_964578025.1 uncultured Rhodocyclaceae bacterium
GGGTGGAACTGAACCGCAAAGATATTATCACGCCCCACTGCACAGGTAATGGGGACACCATAGCTGCATTCGCCTTTAATCAAGCTAGAGTCATCGGGTTGGACGCAATAACTATGCACAAAATAGAAGCGGGCATTGTCAGTAATATTCGCCCATAACGGGTGAGCGACTTGCTTCACTTCATTCCAGCCCATGTGTGGCACTTTTAAGCGTGCGCCATTAGCGTCAAGCATTTTCTCGTCAGGAAAACGCCGTACTTGTCCGGGGAAAATATTTAGACCGGGCGTATCGCCTTCTTCGCTATGGGTGAACAACATTTGTTCGCCAATACAAATCCCAAGAAACGGTTTGCTCGCGGCGGCAGCTAATACCGCAGCGCGTAGGCCACGTTGCTCCAGTTCTGCCATGCAATCGCGCATTGCTCCTTGTCCGGGGAAAACTACACGCTCTGCTTGTGCTACGACGTGTGGATCTGCTGTAACTATCACAGGCGTGCCATTGGCAACATGTTCTAAGGCTTTGGCGACTGAGCGTAAATTGCCCATGCCGTAATCAATGACTGCAATACTCATTACAGCACTCCCTTGGTCGAAGGCATTTGCCCTGCCATGCGTGGATCAGGTGTTACTGCCATGCGCAAGGCGCGACCAAAGGCTTTAAAAATCGTTTCGACTTGGTGATGGGCGTTCCGGCCTTTGAGGTTGTCAATGTGTAAGCTCATTCCGGCATGGTTAACCAAACCTTGGAAAAACTCATAGACCAAATCCAAATCGAACTGTCCAACCATCGCCCGCGTGAATTCCACGTCAAAGACCAAACCGGGGCGACCCGAAAGATCAATCACCACGCGGGATAAGGCTTCATCTAAGGGGACATAGGCATGACCATAACGGGTCAGCCCTTTGCGATCTCCCCACGCTTTGGCAAAGGCTTGCCCGAGGGTAATCCCTAAGTCTTCTACCGTATGGTGAGCATCAATGTGCAAGTCACCGTTAGCAACGATGTCGAGATCAATTAAGCCGTGGCGGGCGATTTGATCCAGCATGTGATCTAAAAAAGGTACGCCGGTCGCAAATTTACCAACGCCTGTTCCGTCTAGATTAACTGCAACTGTAATCTGCGTTTCTAGGGTGTTCCGAGTGACTTCAGCTTGTCGCATGATCGACTGAAATAAGAGAAAAATGAATTAAGCAGCGGGGCATGATACCACCACACTTGCAAATGCTTTACTGCTTAGCAGGCATATATTGATAGATTTTTGCAAAGAGAACTTCTGGTTCAATTGGCTTAACAACCATGTCAGTCATACCTGCCGCTAAACAACGTTGTTTATCCTCGGCAAAGGCATTGGCGGTAAACGCCAAAATTGGTGTATTGGCATAGGCGGGTAATTGACGTAATTGTCGGGTAGCTTCTAAGCCATCCATAACTGGCATTTGCATATCCATCAAAACCAGATCAAACAATTGCTCTTTCGCTAAATCTACCGCCTCTGCACCATGTTGCGCCCGTGTAATCACTAAGCCTAAACCTTGCAAAATGGTAGCCGTAATTTCTAAATTCATCGGTTCATCATCAACCAAAAGAATTTGGCGACCTTGATGCTGGCTTTGTAATTGCGCTTCAAAATTGGTAGCCGAACTGATTGGTTTTAGTTCTTGGTTAAGCTCAGCACGCCCCTTTTGCAGCTGTACAGTAAACCAAAATTGGCTGCCTTTGCCTAACGTGCTAATGACTCCAGCATCACCCCCCATGCGCTTCGCCAGTTGTTTGGTAATGGCTAAACCTAAGCCTGTGCCACCAAAAACCCGTGTGGTGGAACTGTCTGCCTGTTCAAATGCTGTAAATAAACGATGCACCACATTGTTAGCAATCCCTGGCCCATTATCTGCCACCTCGAAGTACAACAACACGTCTTCATCGGTTTCTTCTAACACATGACAACGAATCACGATTGCGCCATAAGGAACAAATTTGACCGCATTTGCCACATAGTTAAGCAAAGCTTGCGTAATCCGTGTGGCATCTCCTTCGAGAGGGATCGGCTTTAAGGCAACCTCTGTACTAATCGCAATCCCTTTTTCTGCGGCTAATTCACGCCCAATACTTTCGACTTCACTAATAATCTCCAGTAAATCAACTGGCTGCTGTTCAAAAATCATTTTGCCAGCTTCCATTTTAGATAAATCTAAAATGTCATTAATTAGGGTCAACAGATGTTTGGCAGAAAATTCAATTTTATTTAAATAAGATTGTTGTTTTGGGGTGGGGTTATCACGGCGCAGTAAATGCAACATGCCAATAATTCCATTCATTGGCGTGCGAATTTCATGGCTCATATTTGACAAGAATGCAGCTTTAGCACGGGAAGAGGCTTGGGCTTCATCACGAGCCTCTGCCAAGAATTGGGTCAATTCCCGTAACTCTCTTGTTTTCTCTGCCACCATTTCTTCAAGATGTTGGCGGTGTTGGACTAGTTCTTCTTCTAAGCGTTTTTTCGCAGTGATATCGTTTTTAATTGCGAGGTAATGTGAAATATGTCCATCAGCTTGGCGTACAGGGGAAATAATTTCCGATTCAACATAAATTTCACCATTTTTACGCCGATTGACTAGTTCTCCCTTCCATGTATCTCCAGCACATAAGCATTGCCACATTGCCGTATAGACTTCTCTTGGGGTTTGACCGGAGGCAAGAAGACGAGGATTTCTACCAATTAGCTCCGTCTTGTTATAGCCACTAGCTTCTTCAAATGCTGGATTAACATATTCGATATTACCCGCAATGTCAGTGATGCAAATACTGTCAGGGCTTTGCTCAACCGCTAAATGTAATTTGCTTAATTCCATCTGGTTCTGGCAGAACTGTGCTTCTGCGGCACGCCGCGCCAGAATCTCTCGGCGTAAGAAAAAAACCCACAACGTACTAGTACATGCAATCAACCCCAAAATCAGGCAAAGAAAATATAAACCGGACTGCTCACTTAAGTGGTTTTGGTCTATTGCCAATACTGAAATTGGCACTATTAGCACAAGTAACAAAAGAAAAAGGGGGCGCATATGATGAATATGACAAACAGAAAGCAAGTTGATAAGTCGGGAAAGCAACCATCTCATCAGACAAAATACAGACTCATCCAAACAAGAAATCTGCTAATTCAATTTATAGCATTCTATTAGTAGAACAATGCGCCAAATAGTTCTCTGTGTGTTTGAAGAATATACGGGCTTATAGCACTTCCCGCTTTTTTTGCCGTCGCTCCCTACCCCAATCAAATAAATCACAGCCACAATCTACACAATCGGCAGAAGTACATACGACATCAATGACTTCGCCGGGAGCGAGATCGCAGGCACAGCCTAAATCGCATTCACCTCGTTGGTAAGAAAAATGGCGAGCGTTTTTGGGATGAAAGCGGCGATGCGCCACGCCGCATCGATACAAACGCTCGCGCAACACCCCCCAACCACGCCACACGCCAAAACGACGAATGGCGCGATAACCTAATGCGGAACAACTTCCACGCCCAGTATGGTGGCGATAGGCGCAACAGAAGCCTTTGTAGGGTGAGAGGAAACGCTGATACAAGCGAATACACAACAAGGCAAGACGGCGCATCAAGTTCTTATTAACCCATCTAGTTAAGGATGCGGAATAAAGACCTTACCGCTTTTCACGGCTAACAAGGTTTTATACAGGGTAATTGACCACAAAACACAGAGCAACGCCCATGCCACTACACCAATGCAATGTGCGAGTTCAAATTGCATGATTTGGCTAACACGGAAGCTTTCGCTCACAAATGCGCCTAGGGGAAAGGTGAATGCCCACCATGAAAGCGCGAAGGGTAATTGCCCCTCGCGTTTTGCGGCGAGGGTGAGCAAAATTGCCATTAGCAACCACCACACGCCAAAGCCCCACACGATAAACGCCAAGACCGCTGCGACTTCTTGGGCGGCAACAAAAGGTAATTGCTTGGTTAGGTTAAGCAAACTCACCGGAATTACCCCAATCGGTGCCAGTTGAATCCACACGGTTGGCGTAAGAATGCCCAAGGCGGGTTTATGCAGGTATTTGCGGAAACTGACCAAGCTTAATAAGGCTAAGTAAGTCATTGCCCCAGCCCCAAACCCTAAAACATTCATGAGCAAAATTACCTCATGCAAGAGGCCGCTGGTGTGCGCTAACAACGGCGCACCGGCTAAAGGCATGACCACCAAACCCACCGCTGGAATGTATTTGGCCGGGGTAACATGGTCTAAGGTGACACTTTCGCCCCGAAACATATGAAACAAGATAGCAAAGCTAAAGGCATAGGTCAGTAGTGCGCCACTCCACCAAAACCATAACGCCACCACCACATGCTGTCCGAACTGTAGCCATTGCAACGCAATCACCAATAGCGCGATCGAAAACGTGGGATAGAAATTGGCCTGTAGCGGGTGTTTTAAGGTGTTCACGGCGGCCTCGCGGAAGGCAAGCCACCGCCACAACCAAGGCAAGGCTAATACCGCAAACCACAGCAAATTAAAGTAATGTAGCCCCCATGCGACTGGTTCAAGCCAGCTTTGTTCATGGGATAAATGCAAGGTTGTTAAGGCCAAAACGCCCGTTCCCATCACTGAAGCAAACCAACCGGGGGCGAAATTTTTGCTGATTTCGCTAAAACTAGGGTATGTCATCGTGCGCTCCTAAAGCTGAATCTGTAATTGATATATTAGATTTTTCTAAAATACGAATTATAGGCTTGCCGCAGAACACAGAATTACAGAATACAAGTAAAGAATTCTCAATCTTTACGTTTTGTATGGATTTTTTGCAAAATTAACCTATAACAAGGTTGTGTGAAGAATAACAACACGTTGTGGAGGCTATCATGTTGTCATTAAAAGACTGTTTGGATTTTTGTGATTTGGAGTGTCGTGAAATCGAAGCAATTGCTGAACATGAACATGTGCCATTGATGCTGGCTATTGAAATGGGTAATCAGCTTATGGGGAGTGATGATGGGCTGCGCCAAGTACATCAAATGATGCGGGAAGATATTGAACATGCCCTGCAAGAAGGGCATATGGAGCATGCAAGCGAGTTAACTGCAACCTATTTGCATTTCCGACGACTACATCCACTGCCAGAAGCTGCCTAAGTGTGGTTACTGATGTTAGTTAGAGCAAATACCACATCAAACCATGAAATAAGGTTATAAAAAAACCCCCGAAAATCGGGGGTTTTGATTGAGCTAGGACAAACAAGACAAGCTTTGCTTATTCTTCGCCTACTTCAACCGCCTCTTCAATTTCAGGGCGGTCTAATAACTCAACGAAAGCCATTGGTGCATTATCACCAACGCGGAAGCCACACTTCAGAATACGCAAGTAACCGCCATTGCGATTAGCGTAGCGAGGCCCGAGTACATCAAAGATTTTCACAACAACTTCACGATCACGCAAACGATCAAAAGCCAAACGACGGTTTGCCAAGGAAGGCTTTTTACCTAAAGTAATCAAAGGCTCAACGATAGAGCGCAGTTCTTTGGCCTTTGGTAAAGTCGTCTTGATTGCTTCGTGGCGTAATAAAGAAGCCGCCATATTGCGGAACATCGCAGAGCGATGACTGCTAGTACGGTTTAATTTACGCAATCCATTACGGTGACGCATGGTTAATCCTTTCTATATTCTGCAAGCGTCCGTCAACCACCTATGATTCAAAACCGAGCTTATGCTCGTTCTAAACCAGCAGGTGGCCAATTCTCTAATTTCATACCCAAAGTCAAGCCACGCGCGGCTAGAACGTCCTTGATTTCATTAAGTGACTTGCGACCCAAGTTTGGAGTCTTCAACAGCTCATTTTCTGTACGTTGAATCAAATCACCAATGTAATAAATATTTTCCGCCTTCAAGCAATTTGCAGACCGGACGGTCAACTCAAGGTCATCCACAGGGCGCAAAAGCAAGGGATCGACTTGTACTGGCTTACTTGCTTCGATAGTTGGTGTTGTGCCCTCTAAATCAGCAAACAATGACAACTGATCCATTAATACACGGGCTGCATAGCGAATTGCCTCTTCTGGCTCTAACACACCATTAGTCTCAATTTCCATGATCAACTTATCAAGGTCGGTGCGTTGTTCAACACGCGCACTTTCAACTTGATAGCTAACCCGACGAACTGGACTAAAAGAAGCATCCAACAACAAGTTACCAATACTCTTGTTATCACCTAAGTTACGCATATTGCCTGGCACATAGCCACGACCTTGCTCTACTTTGACTTGCATTGACAACTTACTGCCAGCAGCCACATGCGCGATAACATGATTGGGGTTAATAATCTCAACATCATGGGGAAGTTCAATATCGCTAGCGCGAACAATGCCTTCACCTTCTTTGTTAAGACTTAAGGTAACACTACTACGATCATGCAACTTGAACACAATACCCTTGAGGTTCAGGAGGATATCAACGACATCCTCCCGTACACCATCAACAGTAGAGTATTCATGTAACACGCCTTCAATACTCACCTCAGTTGGCGCATAGCCAGGCATTGAGGAAAGCAGGATGCGACGCAAGGCATTACCCAAGGTATGACCATAGCCGCGTTCAAACGGCTCCATCACAACCCGCGCCTGCACCGGCGACACATTTTGCACATCAATAATGCGCGGCTTTAAAAGTCCACTGCTTTGCATGAGCAATCCTTATGCTGTTCCTGAATGATGCCTGTTACTTAGAGTAAAGTTCGATGACCAAACCTTCGTTCAGAGTTGGTGACAACTCAGAACGTTGAGGCATCGCTTTGTATGTGCCTTTACCTTCTTTCACATCGACAGCAACCCACTCGGGGAAACCGCGAGACTCAGCCGCTTCTAATGCAGCCTTAACACGCAATTGACCACGGGCAGCTGCTGTCAACTCGACAACATCACCGGGTTTTACAACATAGGAAGGGATATTAACGCGCTTGCCATTCACCAATACACCGTTATGGCGTACAACTTGGCGAGCCTCAACACGAGAGCCACCAAAGCCCATACGGTAAGCCACGCAATCCAAGCGGGATTCTAACAATTGCAACAGGTTTTCACCTGTTTGACCCTTGCGGCGAGCAGCCTCAGCAAAAATCTTACGGAATTGGCCTTCCAACACACCGTACACACGGCGGATTTTTTGCTTGGCACGCAAATGCACGCCGTAATCAGACAAACGTGCGCCAGACTTCTGACCATGTTGGCCAGGAGCGTAAGAACGACGTTCGATAGCACATTTATCGGTAAAGCATTTTTCAGCCTTCAGGAACAGCTTTTCGCCTTCGCGGCGGCACTGACGGCATTTTGGATCGAGATTACGAGCCACGGTCTAAAACTCCTTTAGATGCGACGCTTCTTGGGAGGACGGCAGCCATTGTGAGGAATGGGCGTCACATCGGTAATAGCAGTGATCTTCAAGCCGAGGGCATTTAATGCACGCACGGAAGACTCACGACCGGGGCCAGGCCCCTTAATACGAACTTCCAGATTCTTTACACCACACTCTTGTGCAGCCTTACCTGCAGCATCGGCAGCAACCTGTGCTGCAAATGGAGTGGATTTACGAGAACCACGGAAACCAGCACCACCGGAAGTTGCCCAAGACAGAGCATTCCCTTGACGGTCGGTGATAGTAATAATGGTGTTATTGAAGGAAGCATGGATGTGGGCGATACCCTCAGCCACATTCTTCTTAACCTTCTTACGAACTTTTTGCGCGGTCTTAGCCATTTAAGAGTCCCTAAGATTATTTCTTGCCAGCAATGGGCTTGCGCGGCCCCTTGCGGGTACGAGCATTTGTACGGGTACGCTGACCACGGCAGGGCAAACCCTTACGATGGCGCAAACCACGATAACAACCCAAATCCATCAAACGCTTGATGCTCATCGTCACTTCACGACGCAAATCACCTTCAACAGTGAACTTGCCTACTTCTTCACGAAGGCGATCCATATCGGCATCTGACAGATCTTTGATTTTTGTAGAACGACCAACGCCCGCTGCATCACAGATTTTCTGTGCACGCGTGCGGCCAATGCCATAAATCGCGGTTAAGGCGATTTCAGCATGCTGATGGTTCGGAATGTTTACCCCTGCAATACGGGCCATTGA
>CAZOBT010000103.1:0-8100 GCA_964578025.1 uncultured Rhodocyclaceae bacterium
CCGCCATGCCCTTCCACTTTCGGCAAACGGCCTAACGCTTGTTGTAAGGCGGTGGCTAAGGCCGGAACATTCACCCCCGCCCGCGCCAGTAATGAAGCTGTGGCCTTATCCTCTTGTGCCAACAAGGCCAAGAGCAAATGCACCGGGTCAATCAGTTGTTGCTCATTACCTAAGGCCAAACTCTGCGCATCGCCCAGAGCCTGTTGAAACTTGGTCGTAAATTTTTCTAAGCGCATGGTACTCACTCCCTCTGCTTGATTTGATGTGTACCAAATGGGGGAGGGAGGGAGCTTTTCAATAGCTTAGGAGCAAGACAATCAGGTCGCGCCTCAAAACCAGTTGAAAGAACTGGCGGTTAATCCACCTGTCGAACCAGAGACTTCACCTGCAGCCACAAATCTTTCGATGTGTATCCCGCTCTGACAACAAACGACTGATCGCATCGTGACTGATCGAGCCATTCAACATCCGCGACAACCCTGTCGCCATTGCATAACCAAACGTCACGTTTGGTCTAGTATGAAATAAAGCATAGCCAACATGATCTGTTGGCTATTTTTTTATTTGGTCTATTATTGGCTAGTTTTCGGCTCTGTCGCCTCCTTCCGAAGAACCGCTAGCATTTTTTCGTGATGCTCATACATCTCCTTAGTAGTCCAGTCTGCGTATTCCATCATAATTGCCTGCTTAATACTGTCTAGTTTTTTATTGTTGTAGTGTTCTTTCTTGGCCTCTGGCAAATGGTTGCTGAGTTTAGAGTTTTGACTGTGGCTAATCAGGCATAAGTTTCCAAAGCTGTTTAAAGCTGAATCTTCCCATGTGTCTTCACCCATTGGGTGTTGTGGGTAGTAGTGCTCAACGGAGCTACGGAAGGTAAATTCAAAATCTCGAATTTTATTGATAATTTTTTCGGTGTTTTTGGCGTTTATTCCTGTCGGCAAAATATTTGTAAAATTAGATGGTTCTTTCCATAACAGGTAATCAAGAAAGTTAAAGACAAAGTTATGCTCTATTGCCCCATAACGTAATTTTTCTTCTTTTATTGCGGATGTGACATTTTGATGTTGCTCTGATTTTACAATTTGCTCGTAATCGAGCGGGGTTTCTGATAAATAGCGACCAAAGACAAGGTTTTTTGCTAAGGTTTCTAAATAGCTAATATAGTCACTACTTTTCACTTCTGATTGTTGATATAGCCAGAGTAGTACGGCATTTAGCCAATGTTTATATGCTTGGCTTGGGTAGGAAACATGTAGGGCGGAGAGGAGCATTAGTATGCTCTTATTTTTTTTATCTGCATCGTCTTGGGCGAAGGTGTTTGTGTAGCTAAAACTTGTGGTTTTCCCATAATCGGTTATTTTCTTTAAAGACCACTTTTCTCCCTCTTGGGTGGTTTCATGCTTTATCACAAATTTATCGTAAAGAAATCGGCATTTCAGGAGGGTGTCGGCAAAATTTTTAATCTCTTTTTCTGCTGTTAACGAACTAAACGATTCAATCAGTTTTTTGTCATCAAGTGGTTCTGCTTTTAGCTTCTTGTTAATTAAAAATACATTCAGGACATGCAGTAAAAAATTTTCGAAGTTAACTACTGTGCTGAAACGAGTAGATTTATCTTCAGTCTCGTTATTTGTTGTTTTATTACTGGTTTTGTGTTGCTTTATTATGTCAGAAATTGAATTTCCATTGCTTGTATCTTCCGTAGTATTGTTGCCACTGTTTTTCGGCGTTATTTTCCCTTTGGTTTCTGCAAAATCTTTTGGTAGTTGATTCCAACCCTTACCAAAAATCTTTTCTCTTTCTTCTGTATTAAAGCCAAGTTGTACATACCTCTCCATATTGGAGCAGGCCTCCCAGATTTTATGGAAGCAATGCCTATCGTCTTCATTTTTAAGTTTTCCCATAAGTTCGGCTTTTATAATTTCGTGTTTTTCTAGCTGTTCCCCACGGGTATTCATGATTTCAAAGTAATGGTTTAAGTCAGTGTCTTCTGGAACACAAACTCGGATCAAAATAATCTTGTTGCGTATAAAACTAATAAATTTTTCCTTTTTGCTTTCAATAAATCCCTCCAGCTCTTTATTTCTATCAATACACTTATAGCCATGCAGAATCCCGCTATCCAGTGATTCTGCGTGTTGTTTGTTACCATGTTCAAAAAGATGTTGAAGTGTATTGTTTGAGTTTTTTCTATTGGCAAAAGTAAGATTTATCCGATCAAAATTACCCAATTCAATGGTTTCGGTCTGTTTTAGGTAAATCATCAGTAAGGTCAATGTAGTCAAGCGTTGCTGACCATCAATGACCTCATAAACAACTTGGTCTGTTTGTGATCTTTCTGTGGCTTTATGTACGACTAAGGTGCCAATATAGTAGTTTTTATTTTTATCTCTTTCAAAGCTATCAATCATGTCAGTAATTAGCAGATCAATTTCTCCGTCTCCCCAAGCATAATTACGCTGGTACATCGGAATACAATAGCTGTCTGTAGGATTAAAAGTTTCTGCTAAGGATAAAGATGTTACGTCTTTCTGTTTTATATTTGTCATTTGGCTGTCTCCTTATTATTGATTGAGGAAAAATTTCTTTAGTTCATTTGCTTTTGTTTCATCCGTATGTTTGCCATGCCACGGTTCAATTGGGTGAGATAAAAAATTATTAGGGGTATTGGCATCCTGTAGTGCAATAAATAAGTTATTTTCTAAAACATGCTTATCAATCCTTTCTCTATACACAGAGTCAAAAGATAATCTCACTGTGTAAGCCCATAAAAATATCTTAATAATGGCGTTGTCTAGCTGGGCTGTAGAGAATTTATCAATGTAGTATAAAAGCAGACACTCAAATAAAGTACGAACGTAAATATCCCCCTTGCGATGTCTTCCAGTATAGGTGTCGATTGCCGTTAAAATTTTATAAGCCTCATTGTCTTCTTGTCTTATTGAAGAAAATAGATCGTTATCAGCTTGAGGATTTTTATTTTTATGGGGAGTATTTTTGATTTTGTTTAGGAGGTCATAATAGTAGTGGATACGTTCGAAAAAACGGCGACCGTTAATAATTTTATCGTCTAAAGTAAACGGGTACACTTGATTTTGTTGGTCAACTGAGCGAACGGTTTGATTGTTATAGTCATCAATAAACCAATCGGTGATCCGATAGGTTTTTGTATAGGGGTAATCTCGGTGCTTTTCTAAGCTTATCCCTTTAAAGCAATGGATTTGATCTTTGTTAAATACCTCGCGTGGTTTATTGCGTAGCCATTGATGAATAGGATAGAGGTATTCAGAAAATAAATGTCCTAGCTCTAATTTATTTTGTTTTGTTTGTTTTTCGTCTTTATTAATAATGCCTTCCCATCTTTCTACAACATCAAGTTGATATTTTTCTTCATGTTTAGAAAATTCGCGTAGATGAAAGGCTTTAAGTAAATCATGTGGGGCAAGGGCTTTGCCGCGTGAGTTTTGTGAATCGAAAAATTGGAAAGCCTCAGAAATTTCATTAAGCTTGAAGGTGACAACTTGACACTTATGCAGAAGAAACTCAATCGTTTTTTCGTCAAAATCAGGGGCAGCGACTAAGTGTTTAAGTTCTTGGTAATTGGCGTAAATGTTTTTTTGGGAAATTGTGTTGGTAAATTTTAAGTTTCTTAAGAGGTGGTCAATGAAGAGGTGGTCAATGTTTTTACATAGGTACTCATTATTTTTATTATTTATTTTATCTCTGATTGCCGAAAGGAGTAGCAGTAGGGTAATAACCCGCTGTTGCCCGTCAACGATATTAAGTTTCTTCGCCTCATCTGTTCCCTCGACATGAAAAACTAGTGTACCTAAGCGATAAGCTGATTTATTTTGATGGGCTTTGATGTCTGCGACTAATTGGTAAACATGCTTACTCGTCCATTTATAAGGACGCTGATAATCAGGAATATGCAGAGAGTTTTCTTGAAAAAGCTGATGAATCGTCCAGATTTCTGGCTGTATGGTTTGTGCAGGTGCAGAGGTCATGCCGTTGCCTTGATGGAGTAAGGGACAAGGAGTGGCATGATAAAGGAGTGTGGCAGTGATGTTGCATACTTTCGTTGCCCTAAAACTCCACCCCTTCGCTATTTGGATGTCCTGTCACCGTGAATAAATCGGGGTGTTGGGGGTTAACTTGGATGTGTACCCAGCCGAGGAAGGGGTAGCCGTAGCTTTCGATGCGCAGCAGATTGGGGCGGGGTTGGCCTTGCTTGTCGCGGAGGGGGTGGGTGAGGCGGTGTTGGTGGGTGTCGCCGTGGAGGAGGGCAACTTTGCCGGGGAAGGTTTGGCTGAGGCTGAAAATGGTGTCAAGAAATTCCCGATAACCACTATGGCCTAAGCCTCTGCTGTAATGCTCTAGGGCGGGATCGGCTTGGAAGGCGAAGACAATGCCTGCCAATTTTTGGCCTTGGGCAAGGGCGAAGCTGTCTTTGATCCATGCCAGAACATGCGGTTGGCGGTGTTGAAATTCCGCGTTTGGTGTGGTCAGCCAGCCCCAGTTATTGCCGCCACCGGGAATATTCAGGCTAACAAACAAGAGCGAGCCAACTTGCCAGCGGCGGTGTTCGGGGTAGTCCTGATTTTGTGGTGTGAGGCGGAGGCGTTGCTGCCCAAGGCTGTATGGTGTAGACCAAAAGAGTTTACGCAAATAAGCTAAACGTTCTTCTGGCGGATAGCCGCCAGCCCGTAAGCGATTACAGTCTGTCCATTCATTGTCACCGGGGGCATAGACCAATGGCAGCGGCGATTGATTGAGCAAGGTAAAGCGTTGCTGCAACACCGTATCACTGCATGGAGTCGCGCTACTTTTGAGGTCGCCAATATGAATAATAAATTTCGCCCCAGCGGCTTTGATCTCCTGCAACATCGCGGGCAGTTGTTGCACTTCCTGCTTGGAATAGGGCGTGTCACCAATTAAGGCAAATGACCACGGGGCTTCGCTGGCGTATAGATTCAACGGATGCAAGGCTAGCCACGGCGAAAAAATCGCCAATGCTGTGCATAAATACAGTTTCTGGCGTTGCCACCACCTTAGCCAGCGTGTTGCACCCATTGCTTACACCATGCCTTTCAAGCGGTACAAATAATCCAAGGCTTCGCGTGGGCTGAAATTATCAGGTTGCAGTTGCGTGATTTCGGCAAGAAGCGGGTGTGGCGGCGGTGGTGAAGGGGGGGCTGCTGGGGTCAGGGCGGCGGGCGGCGTTGTCGCAGGCATGTATTCGGCTTCCGGCTCTTGCACTGATCCGGCGAATAAATCGCTTTGCGGATTAGGTAATTGCCCTTGTTCTTCTAAATGGCGCAGTTGCTTTTTTGCCTGACGAATTACGCTTTGCGGAATCCCGGCGAGGGCGGCCACTTGAATGCCATAACTTTGGTTAGCGGGGCCTGCCTCAACGGTGTGCATAAAGACAATTTTGTCACCATGTTCCACCGCATCTAAATGCACATTGAGCAAACTACTGTATTCCTGCGCCAGCCGCGTCAGTTCAAAGTAATGTGTGGCAAATAAGGTCAGGCTTTGATTCTTTTCCAGCAAATGCCGACAAATCGCCATCGCCAAGGCTACCCCGTCAAAGGTAGATGTGCCACGCCCGATTTCATCCATTAACACGAGGCTATGTTTTCCGGCTTGATGCAAAATCGTCGCGGCTTCGGTCATTTCCACCATAAAGGTTGACCGCCCCGAGGCCAGATCATCTGCCGCGCCAATGCGTGTAAAGATGCGGTCGATGGGGCCAAGGCGACATTGTTGCGCTGGGACATAACTTCCTACATGCGCCATCAGGGCAATTAAGGCAATTTGCCGCATATAAGTACTTTTCCCACCCATATTTGGGCCGGTAATCAATAACAGGCGGCGTTCGGGGTGCATGGATAAATCATTAGGGATGAAATTGCCCCCGTCTTTTTGTAATTCATGCTCAACCACTGGATGACGGCTGGCACGGAGTTGGATGCCCGGCGTACCAACAAATTGTGGGGCGCACCATTGATAACGTTGCGCCAAGGTCGCCAAGGCATACAACACATCAAGTTGCGCCAGGGCTTGGGCATTGCTTTGTAATTGCGGGACGGCGGTTTGCAGTGTTTGCAACACTTGCTCATATAAGAGCTTTTCTTTGGCTAAGGCACGGTCTTGCGCCGAGAGAGCTTTGTCCTCAAAGGCTTTTAATTCGGGTGTGATATAGCGTTCGGCGTTTTTCAGGGTTTGCCGCCGCCGATAATCCTCAGGGATTTTCTCGGTATGGGCGTGGGTGACTTCAATATAGAAGCCATGCACTTTGTTGTATTCCACCTTTAAGCTTGGAATACCAGTGCGAGCTTTTTCACGGGCTTCCAGTTCTAATAAGAATGCTCCGCAGTCACGACTAATATGGCGCAGCTCATCTAATTCACTATCGTAACCTTCGGCAATCACCCCACCATCCCGCACCATCGCGGCGGGTTCGGCGGCAATCGCGGCTTGCAGCAGTTGCACGACTTGCGGCTCACTGCTTAGCGCGGCATGAATCCCTTCTAATAAGGGGTTACTTAAAAGCGGGGTTAGCTCAGTTTGTAGATTGGGTAAACGTTGCAAGGCATCGCGTAGACTCGAAAGGTCACGCGGACGTGCGCTAAATAAGGCAATGCGTGCGGTAATACGTTCCACGTCGGCAATGCCTTTTAAGTGGCTGGCAAGTTGCGCTAACACAACATTACCGTTGCTTAATAAAGCATGAATCGCCAAATGCCGCGCTTGCGGGATAGCTTGTTGTTGCCACGGATGATGCAGGTTATGCCGCAGTAAGCGACTTCCCATATTCGTGACGCAGACATCCATTAAAGAAAATAGGGTGGGCGCGGCTTGCCCGCGAATAGTCTCGGTTAGCTCTAAATTACGCCGGGTTGCCGCATCTAAACCAATATAGGTGTTTTCTTGCTCAACATGCAGGGCTTGGATGTGATGTAGGGCTTTACCTTGGGTCGCACGGGCATAGTGTAATAAAGCTCCCGCCGCCCCAATTGCCGCTTGCAGCGGCTCTGCGCCAAAGCCTGCCAGCGAAGTCACCCCAAAATGTTCACATAACAGCCGCTTCCCCGTGGCGACATCAAATTGCCAATCTCCTTGGCGGGTACAAGGAAACTGGCGGGAAATAGTGAGGGTAGCTGGATCAGTGCTATCAGGTAATAAAACCTCAGCCGGACGAATCCGCTCTAAAAAGGCGGCTAAGTTGCTAGGCTCAGCCGCCGCAAGCTCAGTTACCCGAAATTCCCCGCTTGCTAAATTCAGCCAGGCCAGCCCAACGGCTTTGTTGCCAGCACTGGGGCAGATCGCTAAGAGCGGTGCGTTTTGCTTTTCATCTAATAAGGCAGCATCGGTCAGCGTACCGGGGGTGATGACGCGGGTGACAGCACGTTCCACGGGGCCTTTACTGGTTGCTGGATCACCAATTTGATCGCAAATGGCGACGGAACGCCCTAATTTAACCAAACGCGCAAGGTATTGCTCAACGGCATGAAACGGCACACCTGCCATTTTGATTGGCTCGCCTGCACTATTACCGCGTGCAGTTAAGGTAATGTCCAATAAGCTTGCTGCTTCTTCGGCATCATGAAAGAACATTTCGTAGAAATCGCCCATCCGATAAAAGAGCAAGGTATCAGGATAGTTTGCTTTTATTTGCAAATACTGGCGCATCATCGGCGTATGGCCTTCAAGGGCGGGTAATTTAGACATTTTTAGCTTTTTATTTATAAGAATCAGATGGTTACTGGGTTGTGTTTTGCCATATTTAGGCAGGTTTTGTGGCAAATTATAGCGAGCAGACTTAACTTTTTTGAGCTTTTTTGCAGAAAGTTGTTGACGAGCCTTTCAAACCTCTCCATAATTCGAATCTCTGCTGAACGACGGCAGAAAAACAAAGCAGCAAATACCGGACGCGGGGTGGAGCAGTCTGGCAGCTCGTCGGGCTCATAACCCGAAGGTCGTAGGTTCAAATCCTGCCCCCGCAACCAACAAATTAAGGGTGTTTGTGGTGCTTTGTAGATCTTTAACAATATGGACAATCGATAGGTGTGGGTGCTTGTCGTGAAGTCGAGG
>CAZOBT010000104.1:0-7967 GCA_964578025.1 uncultured Rhodocyclaceae bacterium
GGTGCGTTTTTTGTTGAAAAAAAGGGATTTGCCTATTTTTTGTGCAGCGTAACCCTCACCCTTGCCGTTTCAAGGAAAAAACAAGTTATTCACAACTTATTCAGTACTTATTAACAGAGTTATCCACAGATTATGGGGAGAAGTGGGGAATATGTGTTACTGAGTTTTGCTGTGTTGTTGCTGGTGCTAAACCTGTGTATGTATATGATGTGAGTTTTTATGCCGTGCTAAAAGCAAGAAGGAAAGACAAATGGCAAATTGGTCAGATGGTTATACCGTTGATGTGAATTACACCTCCGGCTATTACACCGAATTACATCCACTACGCTCGCAAATTGCCTTGCTGGCTAAAGGGCTACAGCCGCCCAAAATTAGCACCGCCTGTGAATTAGGTTTTGGGCAAGGCGTAAGTGCCAATATTCATGCCGCCGCGAGTAATTGCACTTGGTATGGCACCGACTTTAATCCGGCACAGGCAGGCTTTGCGCAAGAGTTGGCGCGGGCAAGTGGGGCAAATGGGCGTTTCTTTGACCAATCCTTTGCTGAGTTTGCCGCGCGTACCGATTTTCCCGATTTTGACTTTATTGGCCTACATGGGATTTGGAGCTGGATCTCGCCTGAGAACCGGCAAATTATTGTGGATTTTTTGCGGCGTAAATTAAAAATCGGGGGTGTGGTGTATATCAGCTATAACACCAATCCCGGTTGGGCGGCGTTTGCCCCAATCCGACATTTACTGACGCAACATCAAGCCAGCCAAAGTGCGCCGGGGCAGGGTAAATTAACGACGATTCAAACCGCCTTGGACTTTGCCCAGCAAGTGTTAGACACCAATCCAACCTATTGCAAAGCCAATCCGTTAGTGAATGAGCGTTTCCAACGTATCAAAGATAAAGATCGGCATTATTTAGCCCACGAATACTTTAATCAGGATTGGTATCCCACGTATTTTTCTGAACTTGCCAAGGCGATGCAAGAGGCGAAATTAAGCTTTGCGGCCTCGGCACATTATTTAGATGCGGTGGAAGGGATTCATTTTTCGGCGGCACAACTGAATGTGCTCAATTCCATTTCTGACCCCTTATTCCGTGAAACGGTGCGTGAATTTATGGGGCATGAAATGTTCCGCCGTGATTATTGGGTCAAAGGCGCACGGCAATTAAGCCCCATGGCACAAACTGAAGCCTTGCGCCAACAATCGGTTGTCTTAACCACCCCCCGCGCCCAAGTGCCATTAACGATTCAAGGTAATCAAGGGCAAGGCACATTAAATGCCGACGTATATGTTCCCTTGTTGGATGCCTTAGCCGATCACTTGCCACATACCTTGGGCGAATTGGAGCAACAATTAGCCGCAAAGCATGGCACTAAGGGGGTGAGTTTGGCGAAGATTCAAGAAGCGGTGGTGTTGCTGATGGGCATTGGGCATCTCCATCCGGCTCAAACGGCTGAAACCACGGTGATAGCACAAGGTAATTGCCAGCGTCTGAATCAAACCATCTTGCACTACGCCGAGCAAAAAATGGGCGAAGTACATACCCTTGCCAGCCCTGTAACAGGGGGTGGTATTGGTGTGCCACGTTTTGAACAGCATTTTTTGAATGCTCGCGCCCGTTATGGTGATAACCCGAACGCATGGATTCAACCAATTTGGCAACTCATGCAGCAACAAGGAGAAGTCTTGGTGAAAGAAGGTAAACGACTAGATAGCGATGCAGCGAATCTTGCAGAGCTAAATGTGTTAGCCAAGAACTTTGCTCAGAATAAGCTCCCAGTCTTGCTGCGTTTACAAGTCGTTGTGTGACTTAACACATAATTTAAGCCTCAAAAACAACGATTTGTCACAATTTTCCCCTCGCCCCACACTCCGCATTCCCGCAGAATTGTAAGAAAGTCTGAAACTGCGTTTTTTACAAAATTGTGGGGCGAATTATGTTTTTGCCAAAAAATCGAGGTTTTACCCTCATTGAACTAGTGGTTGTTATCGTAATTTTGGGCGTTCTGGCGGCGACAGCCTTACCAAAATTTGTCAATTTGGGCAGTGAAGCACGCATAGCAGCGGTTAAAGGCTTAGCCGGAAGTTTAAGTTCGTCAGCCAAGCTTTTTCATGCCAAATGCGCTACTGCCGCTAACGTAGTTCGTTATGAACATCATGTCACCCTGCCGAACTCTTGGATTACCTACCACCCCGTCGGTGCAACCTTATATGCTGGCCTGAACTGCTATCCCGAAGCTGGCTGGGGGGGCGTGGGGAGTTCTCCGCTTGGTTTTGTTGAAACCTTGGTGGACTACGATCAAAACATGTTTGAACTGACCGTACCTACCAACGAAATTTCACGGTTTCGCGTCAAAGGCGTAAGCAACCCCGACACCTGTTACGCCCAATACCAGCAAACCAATAATGCCGACTTAGAACCGACCGTTACAACAGTGACGACTGGTTGTTAGTGCGAATAGAAAACAAAATTTATTAGAGGGGAAGTACATAATGTCTTTGTCTTATCGGCAACGGGGATTTACCCTGATTGAATTAGTAATGGTAATTGTGATTTTGGGTGTTTTGGCGGCAACCGCTTTGCCAAAGTTTGTTGATCTCAACCAAGATGCTTACCGTGCTGATGTGGCTGCCACAGCCGCAAATTTTAAAGCTGCCGTAAATTTAGCGAATGCCAAGTGGAGAATGAATGGTAGTGGTGGCATTGTGACAAATATGCCGGGCTACCTTAATGGCACAGTGGAGTTTTCGGCGACAGGTTGGCCTGTGGATACGGCAGGACGAACGGATATTGCGCCTGATGAACAATACCAAGCGTGCATTAATGTATGGAATACCCTACTCAGCAATCCACCCAGTATTGTGCAACGCCTAGAAACATCAACTTCATCAGAATGGTGTGTTGATGGCGACCAAAATGCGTGTATTTTCTTTTATCGCAAAGACGGTACAAACAACTGTAATGGCGCAGATGGCATGGGGGGATGGTTTGATTCTCGCCGTGGTTTCAGCTACAGCCCAGTAACTGGAACGATTACAGTAAAGAATCCATAGTACGACACCCTTAACATTCCCTACCGATTTGTTTCATAATCCGGCGTACCGACAGGGGCTTCCCTTTCGCTTGTGTATAACGAACGACAAACGAAGAAACAACAACTAAAGGAGCTGCTATGACTTCTCACATCAATGTTCCGCAAGGTGGCGCAAAGATTGTTCCCGGACAACCCATTCCGCACAATCCAATTATTCCCTTTATCGAAGGCGACGGGATTGGCGTGGATATTACGCCGGTGATGATGAAGGTGATTGATGCCGCTGTGGCTAAAGCGTATGCGGGCGAACGTAAGATTTACTGGATGGAAGTGTATGCGGGCGAAAAATCCACGCAGATTTATGGCCCCGATGAATGGTTGCCCAAAGAAACCTTTGATGCCTTAAAAGAATATTCGGTCTCAATTAAAGGGCCGATGACCACGCCCGTCGGCGGTGGGATTCGTTCCCTGAATGTGGCCTTACGCCAAGAGCTTGATCTCTACCAATGTGTGCGCCCAGTGCGTTACTTTACCGGCGTGCCTTCGCCCTTAAAGAACCCCGAATTAACCAATATGGTGATCTTCCGTGAAAATACCGAAGACATCTACGCCGGGGTGGAATGGGCAGCGAATACCGAGCAGGTGAAAAAGGTAGTGGATTTCCTGCAAAAAGAAATGGGCGTGAAAAAGATTCGTTTCCCGGAAAACTCGGGGATCGGGATTAAGCCAATTTCCGTCGATGGCACGAGCCGCCTGGTACGCGCCGCAATTCAATACGCGCTAGACAATGACCGCAAATCCGTGACCTTGGTGCACAAGGGCAACATCATGAAGTTCACCGAAGGCTTGTTCCGCGACATTGGTTACAAAGTGGCACGGGAAGAGTTTGGCGCAGAACTGATCGACGGCGGCCCGTGGTGCAAATTGGTCAATCCAAGCAGCGGGCGCGAAATTGTGATTAAGGACTCGATTGCCGATGCCTTCCTCCAACAAATCCTGCTCCGTCCCGCCGAATACGATGTGATTGCTACGACTAACCTCAATGGCGATTACATTTCGGATGCGCTCGCCGCGCAAGTTGGCGGTATTGGTATTGCTCCTGGCGCAAACATTTCCGACAAATACGCCTGCTTCGAAGCCACCCACGGCACTGCGCCCAAATACGCAGGTTTGGACAAAGTGAACCCCGGTTCGCTGATCCTCTCCGCCGAAATGATGTTACGTCACCTCGGTTGGAAAGAAGCCGCCGACTTGGTAATTAAAGGTATGGAAAGCGCGATTACCGATAAACAAGTCACCTACGACTTTGCCCGCTTAATGGCAGGCGCAGAAGAAGTCTCCTGCTCCGAATTCGGCGATGCCATGATCGCCCGGATGTAAACGGCCACCTTCCAATAAATCAAAGCCCCCGTTCGGGGGCTTAAGTTTTTTCATGTACTCGATTTAGAGAGTTGCGGTAAATGCAAGGATATTGCTAATGTCAGAGAAAAGTGTATTTTCAGAAAAGCTTAATGGTTTTGTCCAAAACCTTAAAAACCATATTAGTACTGGTGATGGTCAATGGACGGTTAAGGGGTTTATTGATATTTTCAAGAATGTTTACACTATTTCCTCAGACACAAAAATTTTGTCAAAAATTCTCGAAATACATCTTTTCCCGCAAATTCTAAGATTTGCAGAAGAAAATGGCTATAAGGTTGTTCTAGCAGAACACCAAAATTACTACCCCGATATTTCATTTGTCAAAGCGACTGATGAATCAATACGCTTTGCAGTTGACCTGAAAACAAGCTATAGAAACCCTAAAAAACCACACTTATGTAACGGCTTCACGCTTGGTTCTCATGGTGAATATTTTGAGAATAGAACCAGCACTAAGAATATCCAGTTTCCTTATGGCTCATATTTGGGACACTTTTGCCTTGGCATTATCTATGATCGCGCGGATGAGGCAACGATTGATGAGACAAAATCACACCACATTGACGAACTACAAGCAATTACCTCTGTGGCAAAAAATTTTCAATTTTTTGTTGTAGAAAAATGGAGGATTGCCAGCGATAAAGGGGGAAGTGGCAATACAGCTAACATAGGGAGTATTAATAATATTTCCGACATTATTGCTGGTCGCGGTATGTTTTCTGTCCTTGGAGAACGTTGGTTTGATGAGTATTGGATGAACTACCAGAAAATAACTATTCAGGACGAAAAGGGAGGAACAAAGAAGATTTCGACATTACGGGAATTTGTAGAGTATAAAAATGGTGATGCATCTCTGATTGTCAATAAAAGGAACGATGCAGAATGAGCATAAAAATAGGCGTTCCCCCCATTAAATCTCAAGGTATAAAAACAAAATTAGTTCCTTGGATAAAAAGCGTTACTCCTGATTTTACTGGGGCTTGGATTGAGCCTTTTATGGGTACAGGGGCAGTCGCCTTTAATGTTGCTCCCCATCGCGCCATCCTGTGTGATATTAATCCACACCTCATTAATTTTTATTCAGCCATTGCAAAGAATAAGATTACGCCTGAAATTGTCAATAATTACCTTACTACAGAAGGGAAAATACTCTTAGAGAAAGGGGAAGACCATTATTATTTTATAAGAGACCGCTTTAATATTGAACACTCACCATTGGATTTTTTGTTTCTGAACCGAGCTGGTTTTAATGGAATGATTCGCTTTAATCGTAAAGGTGGGTTTAATATACCATTTTGCCGAAAGCCGAACCGATTTGCCCAAGCCTATGTTACAAAAATAACAAACCAAGTTTCATGGGTTGCCAAAATAATAAAAGCAAAAGACTTTTCTTTTAAATGCCAGAGCTTTGAGGAAACAATTTCTCAGGCCGGTAAAAATGACATCATTTACTGTGATCCACCCTATATTGATAGACATGTTGATTATTACAATGGATGGAGTGATGAGAGTGAAAATGACCTCTTTGAATCCTTAAGTAAATTTCAAGGCAGGTTTATATTGTCAACATGGCATCACAATGACTATCGTGAGAATAGCTATATAAAATCGCTATGGGCGCATTTTTCTATCCTCACGAGAGAACACTTTTATCATGTCGGTGGCAAGGAAGAAAATAGAAATCCTATGATTGAGGCACTGGTGACTAATTTCACTGCACTCCATAGGGAAAGGGAAGTGGCTCATCCCGTGCAATTCGCACTTCTCTAGTTTGTCTCGCCTTTGATCACAGGCAAAATAAATCAAGGTATAAAACCATGCCCACCAAACTATCAAAATTACATAACACGATGAATGCGCCGATTGCTGTGTTTGATTCTGGCTTGGGGGGGCTGACGGTGTTGCGGGCGTTGCGGGATTATTTGCCGCAGGAAAATTTTTTGTATTTTGCCGATACGCGCTTTTTGCCCTATGGCGACCGGCCTGAGGCGTTTTTGCGTTTGCGTAGTCAAGAAATTGCCAATGGCTTGATTGGCATGGGGGCGCGAGCCTTGGTGATTGCGTGCAATACGGCGACGGCGGCGGCGGTGGATGTGATTCGGCATCATGTGCGGATTCCGGTGATCGCGCTTGAACCGGGGGTTAAGCCAGCGGTACAGGCGACGCGCTGTGGGGCAATTGGGGTGTTGGCGACAACGCGCACCTTAGCCAGCACACGCTATCGTAATTTATTGCAGAAATACGCCGAAAATGTCGATGTGCTGAGCCAGCCCTGCCCAGGTTTAGCCGAAACGATTGAGGCCGAAGGGCCAGATAGCCCGAAGGTGCAGCATTTGTTAGACACCTACCTTGAGCCATTGCGTGCCGCTGAAGTGGATGTGGTGGTGCTGGGGTGTACGCATTACCCGTGGGTGCGGGGGGCGATTGCGCGGCGGATGCCTGCGGGGGTGCAAATTTTGGATACTGGGGAAGCGGTGGCGCGGCAAGTAGCGCGGTGTTTGCATTTAAGCGATACGCAGCAACATCAACATGCCACGCCCAGCCGCCCGAATTTAGAAGTGTTGACCAGCGGTGGAGCGTTTCAAGTGGCGGCAACGATTCGCCGCCTGTGGGGGCAAACCTTGCCAGTGGCACATTGGGAACCGACGCTGCACACTACGGTTGTAGACGGAATGTAATCGGGATGAGGAAATCGGCTTCGGCGGTGTTGTCTGTGCCGTTGTTCGTGCCATTTTGCAAACCGCGCAGCAAACGCGCCGCCCGCACGGCGGCTTCATCTAACAAGGCAAAGCCGCTACTTACCTCCACCCGCGCCGCTAACGCGTTGCCTTGTCCATCCAAAAAAACTCGTACCGTTGCAATTCCCTGCAAACCTTGCTGAATCGCGGCTTCGGGATACAGTAGCTGGCGTTTGATTTGTTGTTGGGCTTGTTGTACTAAGCTTTTTGGGTTGCTCGTCACCGTGTTAGGGCTAGCGGTTACATTTGGTCTAATTTGATTTTCTGTCAATTTAAGCAAGTCAGGCTTGATTTCTTGTTGCTTTACTTCATTTGGTCTTGTTTTTTCGTTGGGTTTGGCATTCGCCTCGGCTTTAAGTGCTAACTCTGGTTGCGTAGGTGGGGCGATCGCTTTCAGCGTTGCGACGAGCGGTGGTGGGGCGGCGGCGTGCGGTTTGCTTTTCGCTAAACCAAACGGCGGAAACAAGACCAACACATGTAAACCCAGCGACAGGCCAAGCATGTACAGAAAGCGACGGTTTGCGCGAGGTGGTGCGTAAGGGCGTAAGGTGCGCGAGGTGGTGCGTTTTTTGGCTGGTTTAGATGATTTAGACGAAAGCGACATGCGGGAAATCGGAGTAATGGCAGAATAAACGTGAGTGCAGTGGTGCGTAATTTATTGAAGCTTGTACGACATCTGGAGAGCAAGACAATGCAACAACGAGTGCGAGGATACTTGAAATACCGTTCCTATATTGCCCTGTGTGTGGGCGTAGCGGCTTTTAGCCCATTCTATGG
>CAZOBT010000105.1:0-7929 GCA_964578025.1 uncultured Rhodocyclaceae bacterium
CAAGGTAATTTTCCGGCAGCGTTAGAGCACTACAAAGCCAGCCTGCAATTACGTCGGCAACTCCGCCATGCCCTTGGTGATACGCCTCAGGTTTTAGATGACTTGCAAATTGTTTTATCGAAAATGGCTAGAGCAACTGAGGATTTTGGGCAGACCTTCAAGCCTGAGGAAGCCAACTTGCTGGCGGAAGTGGAAGCTAAATTGGCGGCGTGGCATGTGCGTGAAGGGCGGGTGGGGTGAGCGATGATGTGTTAGCCCTCTTGCCACAAAGCACTGAGTGCTTCGATACGTTGGCGTAATAGGCGGTTGATGTATTGTTGGAGTAGCAATAAGCCAACTAATGCGCCGATGCCTATGGCTTGAACCATAGCGGGATGGTGGTTTCCGTTGAGATCAAGCAAACAAGAGGCCATGACGACTAGCAGAATCCCAAAGAGCTTGTCAGGCCATGTGGGGATGGCTTGTGCCAAGAGGGCTTGCCGCTTCGCCTGTTTTAAGGCGCAGGCGGCGTTGATTTCGTTCGCGCTGCTGTTGGATGTTGCTGTTTCTAACATGGTCAACTCCTTGTGTTTTAAGGTGATGAAGGGAATTACGGTTAGTTGGTCTATTTTTTCTATGGTAAGCTGAATATAGGCTATAAAGCCATTTTCTATTTGGTCTTTATTTGACCATCCCTCCCGGTTTACACTCGCGGGTTCGTTTTTGTTTTTCTGGTTGCATTTATGTCTTCTTCTGCCTCACGTTCTTCCTCTCGCACTCCCTCTACAAAAAATACATCCGCAACTGCCGCTCAAGCTGTCCGTAAGACTCCTTCAAAAACCTCTCCCAAAACCGGGAATTTTCAGGATTGTTTGGCGCAGGATTGGCGGCGGTTGCAGGCGTTGACGCGGGAGCTGCGGGAAAAAGGGGCGAAGAGCGAGCGGGTGGAAAAAGCCTTGGCGGAGTTGTTGGCAACATCGCGGGCGGCGGTGGCGGCGCGGGTGGCGAGTTTGCCTACGCCGGAGTTTGCCGACGATTTACCGGTGAATGAGCGGCGCGACGACATTGCGGCGTTGATTGCACAGCATCAAGTGGTGATTGTTTGTGGTGAAACCGGATCGGGGAAAACCACACAACTGCCGAAAATTTGCCTGAGCCTAGGGCGTGGCACACGCGGTTTGATTGGACATACGCAGCCGCGCCGTTTGGCAGCGCGAGCGGTGGCGAATCGTTTGGCGCAAGAATTACAAACGCAAGTCGGTGCGGGCGTGGGGGTAAAGATTCGCTTTCATGATCGCACCCGCCCCGAATCGTGGGTCAAGTTGATGACCGACGGCATTTTGTTGGCAGAAACGCAAACCGACCCCTATTTGAATGCCTACGATACGATCATTATCGACGAGGCGCATGAGCGCAGTTTGAACATTGATTTCTTGCTCGGTTATCTCAAACGCATTCTGCCGCGCCGCCCAGATTTAAAAGTGATTATTACCTCGGCAACAATTGATGCCGAGCGATTTTCACAGCATTTCCACCATGCGCCGGTGATTGAAGTGTCTGGGCGTTTGTACCCGGTGGAGGTGCGTTATCGCCCCATTGCCGAGGAGAAGCCCAGCCGCGAGAGTCACAACAACGATGCAACATCTGAGCGCGCCCGCCATAGCCGCGATGAAGAGCGTGATTTGTATGCGGCGATTGTTGATGCCGTGGATGAGTTAGCCCGTTTAGGTAACGGCAGCAACGGCGATACCTTGATCTTTCTTCCCGGTGAGCGCGAAATCCGCGAAGCTGCCGAAGCCTTGCGTAAACACCATCCGCCGCATACCGAAATTTTGCCGCTGTTCTCGCGCCTCTCCGCCGCCGAGCAAGACCGTATTTTTAAGCCACATGGGGCGCGGCGTATTGTTTTAGCGACTAATGTTGCCGAGACTTCGCTGACCGTGCCGGGGATTCGCTATGTGGTCGATACTGGCTTGGCGCGGGTTAAGCGGTATTCGTATCGCAATAAGGTGGAGCAATTACAGGTTGAAAAAATCAGCCAAGCGGCGGCGCGACAACGGGCGGGGCGATGTGGGCGGGTCGCGGCGGGGGTGTGTATTCGTTTGTATGACGAAATGGATTTCAACGCCCGCCCAGCGTTTACCGATCCCGAAGTCTTACGCTCCTCGCTGGCGGGGGTGATTTTGCGCATGAAATCGCTGCGCTTGGGCGAGGTCGAAGAATTTCCCTTTATCGAAGCCCCGCCGCCCAAAGCGATTAACGATGGCTATGCCTTGTTGCAAGAATTAGGCGCGTTGGATGAGCACAAAAACCTGACCGAAGCCGGGCGCAATTTGGCACGTTTGCCGCTTGATCCGCGTATTGCGCGGATGATTGCCGCCGCGAAAGAACAAGGCTGTTTGCCCGAAGTCTTAATCATCGCTGCCGCGCTCTCGGTGCAAGACCCGCGTGAACGTCCGATTGAACGACAACAGGCCGCTGACGAAAAACACCGCCAATTTGCCGATGACAAATCAGAATTTTTGGCGTGGCTCAAGTTGTGGGTATGGTATGAAGACGCGATAGAACATAAAAAATCGCAACGTAAACTCGCCGAAAGCTGCAAAGAGCGATTTTTATCGCCGTTACGTTTGCGCGAATGGCGCGACATCCATAGCCAACTGAGTGCGCAGGTCGCGGAATTAGGCTGGTTGCCCCATGACAAACACGAAAATGGCAAGCCCGTAAAAGCGTCCACCAATTCAGGATTAAATAAGCAAAATGAGTTAAACGACGTAGCAGAAACTGCAACAAAATCGGTCTTAGCACAGCGTCCGTGGCGTGGTGTGGGTGAATGCCCACCTTCGCACTATGCCGCGATTCATAAGGCATTGCTGGCGGGCTTGCTCGGCAATATTGGGGGGAAGTCAGAAGAATCTGGGCATTATTTAGGAGCGCGGGGGATGAAGTTTTTACTGCATCCTGCATCGCACTTACATAAAAAAGCTGGGAAGTGGGTGATGGCAGCCGAACTCACCGAAACGACCAAGTTATATGCACGAACCCTCGCGCGGATTGAGCCAGATTGGGTCGAAGAGGTGGGGGCGCATTTGTTGCGGCGTAGCTACTTTGATCCGCATTGGGAGAAGAAAGCAATGCAAGTTGCGGCATGGGAGCGCGTCACTCTGTATGGCGTAGTCATCCAAGCCAAACGCCGTGTGCACTATGGCCCGCTGGCCCCGGAAGAAGGGCGCGAAATCTTTATTCGCCAAGCCTTGGTCGGCGGCGAAGTCGATGAAGCTTATGTGCGGCGATGGAATTTTTACCAACATAACCAAAAGTTGATCCGCGAAATTGAAGGCTTAGAACACAAGCAACGGCGGCAAGATGTGCTGGTCGATGATGAATTGATCTACGCCTTCTACGACCATCTGTTGCCGCAAGGCATTCATAACGGCATTAGCTTTGACGCGTGGCGCAAAGAGATAGAGCGCGATACGCCCAAGCTGTTGTACCTCGCCAAAGATGATTTGATGCGTCATGAAGCCGCTGGAGTCACCAGCGACGCTTTCCCGGCGCAACTGCGTTTGGCAGGCGTGGCTTATGCCCTGAGTTATCACTTTGAACCGGGCAGCCCGCGTGATGGTGTAACTTTGACCTTGCCCTTAGCGCAACTGAATCAAATTTCGCCGCTACGTTGCGAATGGCTCGTCCCCGGTTTGCTTAAAGAAAAAGTGGTGCAGTTGGTCAAAACCTTACCGCAACGCCTCCGCGCCAAACTCGTCCCCGTGCCCGACTTTGCCGAGGAATTTATCGCGGCAGTGGCACATGACGAAAAGAAATTGCAGCAAGGGCTAATCCCCTGTTTGGTCGAATACATGTTGAAAGAGCGTGGTCTGAATGCCCGTGGTTGGGCGGTGACGGCAGATGCTTTCCGCCCCGATGCGTTGCCGCCGCATTTCAATATGAACTTTAAGCTGATCGACGAACAAGGGCGGCAATTAGACATGCGGCGCGGCCTGACGGATTTACGCGCCGAATGGGGCAAAGAAGCGCGGCAAGAATTTGCCGAATTACACGAAACACCGTCCGAATACAGTGGCCTCACCGATTGGACATTTGGCGAGTTGCCCGAAATCATGGAAGTCCCCGTTGGCAAAACCACCGTGGTCGGCTATCCCGCCTTGGTCGATGCCGGGGAAAGTGTCACCCTCAAAGTCTTTGATGCGCCCGACGAAGCCGAGCGGCTGCACAAGCTGGGGCTACGTCGTCTGTTTATGCTGCATTTCCGCGAACAGGTGCGCTACTTTGAAAAGAACATCCCCAACTTAACACAATTGGGAATGCAGTACATGGCCTTAGGCACGGTGGAAGAATTGCGTCAGCAAATTATTGATCTCTGCTTTGAACGCGCCTGCTTAATGCCGCCTTGGCCGAAAGACCGCGAAGCCTTTAAGCAACGCTGCGTTGAGGCCAAATCGCGCTTTGGTCTCTTGCTGCAAGAAATCACCCGCCTGCTGGCGACGATTTTTGCCGAGTCACAAAGTTTGCCGAAGAAACTGCAAGGCTACAAAGCCCACCCAGCGGCAGTGCAAGACATTGAAGCGCAATTAAAACGCTTAATGGGCAAACGTTTTATGGTGGAAACGCCCTTTGAGCGGCTGCAACATTTGCCCCGCTATTTGAAAGCGATGGCAGTGCGCCTCGACAAACTCAAAAACGACCCCGCCCGCGACACGCGCTTGTTAGCGGAATATCAACCGCTGTGGACAAACTACGAACGCCGCGCCCTGCAACTGGCGAAACAAGGCGTAAGTTCGCCCGAATTAGAACAATTCCGCTGGCTCTTAGAAGAACTGCGCGTCAGCCTCTTCGCCCAAGAACTCAAAACCCCCGTGCCGGTATCAGTGAAGCGGCTGCAAAAAATGTGGGAAGGGATGCAGTAGGGGGGATAGTTTGGTCTGTAATAGCCCGTAGCCCGGGGGAGCGAAGCGAGTCCGGGGCAGATGGTTAATTTTTAGACCAAACTAAAAAATAGCTGATATAGAACGACTAGCATTTTATTCTGGCGTATAGACCAAATACTATCGCCCACACCACAAAAGCCCCGGACTCGCTCCGCTCCTCCGGGCTACGTGTTTATTGCTTCTCCGTTCAGCTCAAGCCCAACATCTGCCGGGCTTGGGTTTCGGGAATACCTGAATTAATGAGGCGAGTGAGGGCGGTAGATAAGCCTTCCTGTAGCCCTTCTTCCTTGCCCTCTAACCGCCCCTCCTCTTTCCCCACCAAACGACCTTGTTCCAAACCAGTTTGTAAACCTTGCGCCAAACCAGCCTGTAAGCCTTGCTCAATCCCGCGTTTTTCGGCATCCGCTAGCAGACTCCTCTCATCCCGCAACGCCCGTTCGCGCACGAAAGCATCCCAACGCGCTCCTTCGTTTTGGCTCAAATTCTGAATTTCGCCAAGGGCTTCGTGGATGAACGGATCGGTGATGGATTTCATGATTTCTTCTTCGCGCCAATGTTCAAAAAACGTAATCCAATTCTGTAACGCCGAGGCTGTATTTCCGGTGTTAGCAGCTTGATTTTTCATCATTTTATCGGCTTTAATCAGTTCGACAACGTTGAGTTGCAGGCGATCAGTGAGGCGAGTTTCATGCTGGCGACTGTCGCGCATTTCAAACCGCCACAGGGCTTGTTGTAGCTCATTAGTTTTGGTGAATAAATCAAAGTCTAGCAAATGAATCCCAACCACCGGGCGCACCTTGTCGTAGTTTTCACCTTTATTCAGTTGCTTGCCCAAAAGCCGCGCCAAGTAATACAAACTCCGCGCCCCCCAATCGACGAATTTACATACCTGCATTTCCACGTTGTAAATCACGCCCTCGCTGTCTTCGGCTAACACATCTAAAACAATCTGTTTACCTTCTAAATGCTCTGGCAAAATTTCCGGGTGACGGATTTCGATTTTGACTACAGGCGGGTAGTCATGGCGCACGGCATTGATGAGGGAAATTAAGAGGTTGGGTTTGGCAACGAAGAGCTTTTTGAAGACGAAATCGTTTTTTGGATCAAGTAATTCGTATTTGGTGGCGGAGTTGGTGCTGGTGTTAGTGGCGGACATGGTAAGCCTTTGGTTATGACGAAGGCGTTATTCTAGCTTTTGCTATAACAAAAATCCCAATTAAATAATATGTGCCACGTTCCGCCCAGAAAGTTTCTCTTGCCCCAAGTAAATCACCCCTCAAACCGATACGCCCCCGGTGTGCTCCCCGTCCATTTGCGAAAGGCGCGGTGAAAGGTTGTGACATCATCAAAGCCCAGCTCGGCGGCGAGTTGGGCGATGGGTTGTTTGCTTTTGCTTAAACGATGAATCGCCATATCGCGGCGCAGTTCGTCTTTAATCAGTTGAAAGCTTGTGCCTTCGGCCTGTAATCGTCGCGCCAGCGTGCGCACCGAGAGCAATAAGGCATCCGCCGCCGCATTGATATGGTTAGGTTCGCTCAGGTGTTTGGCTAAATATTCGCGCACCCGATGGCTGACAATGCGTTCGGCAAACGAAACAAACAGCCAATCTTCTGGAGCGCGGCGCAAAAATTCGCCTAGAGAACGTTTGTCTTGGCGGACAGGGCGATCCAGTTGTGCCAGCTCAAAATATAAGGCCGTTTGCAGTTGGTTAAAGTAGGCGGGGCCGGGGTAGAGGAAAACGTAATCTGACACATGCGCCGGGCGCGAATAGGTGAAATCGACCCGCGCCAAGGGCAGCTTACGCCCCACCAACCACGACGCTACCCCATGCACTAGCTTTAACACCATTTCTTGGGCAAAGGTATTTTTTGCCGCTGGCGCGGTAAAGGGGATCAAGGCAATGCGTACCTGCCCGGCTTCGGTGCGCAAGTCGATGCGTAAATCATCCACAATCAAACGGAAAAAGCGCGTTAAGCGATACAAAGACACGCGCACACTGGGCGAATCCAGAATCGACAAGCACAACAGCTTTAACGTGCCATTCGGCACCGGGCGTGAAAACATCCCCGGCAATTCGTCATCCAAGCGGCGTGCTAACAGGCGAAATAAATCGGAAAACTGCACCGCCGTTACCCGCGCCGTGGCTTCTTCTAACAAAGCCGGAGCAATCCCCGCTGCCCGCACCAACGCCAATTTGCGGTCTGGCAATAAATCGGCGTTTTCTAACAAGCGGTGAATAAACGCAATTGGTACGGTACCGGGTGAGGCAGGGGACATAGCATTTGGCACAAATGGCTGATTATGCAAATAGATCGGCAGAAGGGGCAAGTTTGTTTTTGCTTAAACCTACCTAAAATCTAGCGCGGAAAAGCAGGAGACACTTGGGAAAATCGAGAAGAGGCCAAGCGAGAGCCTTGGTTTTCCTTTTGCTGCATACGGCACGGGTTGCGGCAGAAAATGTACATTGTTGCGAGCGATGATAGGGCAGGATTGGCTAGACTTCCTGACTTTCCCGTCTCCTGTTTTTCTCTTTCGCGTGGTGATTACCGCGCTAGACATAACTAGGAGACGCAACACATGAGCACCATTACCGTTACCCCTTCCGCCTATACCTATCCCCTGCTGATTAAGCAGTTGCTACACACGCCACTGGCGAATAGCCCAGAACAAGAAATCGTTTATGCCGATAAGATGCGCTACACCTATCGGCAATTTGCCCAGCGTGTGCATCAACTGGGGCATGCCTTAAGTCGTTTGGGGGTGCAAGCTGGGCAAACCGTGGCGGTAATGGATTGGGATAGCCATCGTTATTTGGAATGTTTCTTTGGTGTGCCGATGTTGGGGGCGGTCTTGCAAACGGTGAATATCCGTTTATCGCCCGAACAAATTGCCTATACCTTGAACCATGCTGCCGCCGATGTGGTGTTGGTCAATCAAGAGTTCATGGATGTATTGCAGCAAATTCGCCATGAATTAAGCACGGTGAAGCAGTTTGTGCTCTTAA
>CAZOBT010000106.1:0-7883 GCA_964578025.1 uncultured Rhodocyclaceae bacterium
CCTAATGCCTGTACGGCCTGATTTATTTCCATATTTATATAATAGTTGAAATAATAGAGAAAGCCAATATCTGTAGTAAGCCCATTTCTAGAGCTGAAGTTACGCAGTGGCTCTCAAGGACTGAAGTTCCTCAAAGGCAGCGCGGATGGCGTTGAGGTAGAGACGGGATTTGAGGGCGAAGTGGTTAATTTTTGTGTGGAGGGTCAAACACTCCATCCTGAACCAGCGACTTCACCTGCAACCACAAATCTTTCGACGTGTAATCCCGCTCTGACAAAAAACGACTGACCGCATCGTGACTGATCGACCCATTCACCATCCGCGACAGCCCCGTCGCCGTTGCATAACCAAACGTCACGGTCAGATAATCGGTATAAAGTTCAAGGTAGTTAGTGTTCATCTTGTCAATGTAGCCGAATTGCACAGTCTCTGCGTAACTTCAGTTAATAAAAGCTTGCTGGTAGTTTGTTTCAGGGCGTTTATGTTTCACGTGAAACATTAAACGCCCTAATCACGTTTACCTTGGCGGATTTCCCCTAACTTGCCCGTACAATCAGCCTGAGTGTTGGCCTAAGTTTTCCCATTCCGCTTTCCCTATTGTTTCTCTATTTGGCAAAGGAGTTGCCCAAGCCTTCTGTAGTTTTTAAGTAATTTGTTATAACCGGATTGAAATTTGCTTTTTTCACCACATGGTCGCAAGACTCTTGCCGATCCAAAATCAGCGAACTGCTCGATGGATTCGGTGCTAAATTTAAAATTAATCTCGCCTGATTACTTACCCCTAATGCGCCTCCTCCCAATTCCGCCCCACACCAACTTCCACCAGCAGCGGTACTTTTAAATTGGCGACTTTGCCCATTAGCTTGGGGAGGATGGTTTTTACTGGGTCGATTTCGGTTTCGGGGACTTCTAAGACCAATTCGTCATGTACTTGGAGAACCAAGCGGCTCTTGGTGTTTGCGGTTTTAGACCAAATCCTAGAGCGGGATTTTACCTAGGCTTTTCCTCATGAGTACTTGTATCCGAGGGCGGGACGCAATTGAATTACCAAAACTTAGACCATACCGATAAATTTCTGGAAGGAAAAACCGCTCCTCTCCAAACTTTCCGTCTATATCCTCATAGATAACCCCAATTTCTTGCAAACTTTGTAGTAACTCAGAATCAAGTTCTACGGCTGTCGCGCTAAAGGGGATTTTCTTCTTTTCTTGATCCACATTTTTTAAGATTTCTACCCATTGTCTGATGGGGGCAATCTCTGTACTCGCCTCCTCAATTTTTTCTTTGCCGCATTCAGGAATGGCTTTACGTATTGAATCAGGTGAGAGCAGCCGATCTTGCCATGCTTCACTGGGCTTTCCTGATTCTCTGTGAGCAGCCACGCGTAAAAAGCGCACCAAGTCACGAGCTTGAACATTACCTTTTAAATCACTGAGTGCGGTATAAACCCAACGGGCTGAATATGCCTCTTGTGAACTCTCCTTACCAAGCTTTCTCCCCCAAAGAGTCTCCAAGCGTAATTTAAGTTCTTCAAGCTGTAAATTCTGAATTATTTCTTCCCATTCTTTATTGCTCTTCCCTTCTGGTAACGGAATAACATCTGCCCGATAACATAACCAATAAGCAAGCCTAAGAAAATTTTCGGGATCCCATTTCAATTGGAATGGCAAGTAACGCTGAATAAACTGCCCATGATTTTGGGTAATAGCTGCCTGTACATAATCGGCTCGGACAAAAACAACCACTCCAATACAACGATTTTCTAATTCACTCAGACGGCTAGGCAAGCGTAACAAGGCACTAATTGCTTTACGGCTATTTTCTTCTTTTGAGTCATCAAATACGTCCTCAACTCCATCAAACACTAAAGTAATACGAGAGGATTGCTTTAGTAAGTACTCGTTAAGCGCAGGCAATCCCCCCTCAACTATTCCAAATTGACTGCAGATTAGTTGATCCCAAAAGTCTTCCCAATACTCAGGAGGTTGCTTTTTTGCTTGGTCAAACCTTTTTTCTAGCTCACTGGTAAAAAAAGGTTTGACCTGCTGAATTCCAAGTTCTACTAATGTCTGATCTTGCAATATTTTTATTTCACCCTTTGGTTGATCTTCAATGCTCTTAGACCATAAAACCGGATAAATAGAGCTATCTGCATGTGGCTCGGTACTAAAGCCAAGCTTAGAAATAAACCCACTCCACTTTTTAGCATTGATAACTTGACGGAAAGTAAAGGTTTTCCCTGAGCCTTTCGCACCAATCACTAACAAGCTGGGTAATTCATTAGCAAATTGCTTACCAATATTGCGCAGTGGCTGAATAGCCAACATAAAATCTGAAGCATTACCACCCTCAGCAAATTGTGCTTGTTTACAAATTTCTTCTAATTTCTTTGCCTTCTCACGGCGGTCTGTAACAACATTCTTTTCACCTACAAATAAATCTTTTTGTGAAAGATAAAGCTCCTCCGCCCATCCCTCTGCTTTTTTATAGAACACTCCATGCTTTTGCAGCAGGTTAATTGCCTCATTAACAGAGGCAATGGACATTAAAGACTCCTGAAAATCAGCCTCTAAAAAATCGATACCATCACCCCCTTCCTGTATAGATGGATATGCCATATTAAATTTTTCTAAAGCTTCTTGATACGCTTTTGTCTCACGTAGATTCTTAGTTAGCAGACTTAAAATAATCGACGGTTTTAATTCATTTTGCTTTTCTAGTGCATAACGTTGATTAAATGCAAATAAACGTTTTAATACCTCTGCCATGCCAATCACTGATTGTGGGGCAACGGTACTGACAAGAAAATGTTCAATACGTGGATCAAATAGAATTGGACTGGCAAGCTCACTTAGTCCTGCACGAAGATCAATAAATACCGCATCAACCCCTAAACGTTTGCCTAACTGCCATAAATAATCGGCCAAAATCCACGGATTTTTTGGATTCCGTGCCAGATGTTCTGGCTGCACGGGCATATCTTGAATCTCAGCCAAATCCAGAGCGGCAGGAAGAATAAATAACTCGTAGAGACTGCCAGAAATATCGAGCGAGGTTTTACGTAGCTCACTCGCAAAATAATCAAGGCTAGTTGCCTCATCTTGCGGTGGGTAGTGCATGGCCTCTAAAAATTGAATAAAAGACACCTTTGGGCGATTACTTGTGTGAAGCCAAAAACTCACCCCCGGAGCCTCTAAATCGGCATCAACAATCAGAATTTTCTTTTTCTTTGCTTGTGATCCGTGATGTTGAAAGCAGGCCGCAACATAAGTCATCAGTGCAGTGGTACGGCCTACCCCACCCTTAAAGGAATGGAACGACACTAAGCGGGGAGCATCCTCCCATTCCTTAGGATATTCCGCAGTTCCATTTGGCGTTTCTATTGGCGCGTTTGCTGATGTAGCGTTCGCGTCTAAATCCTCTAATTCTTTGTATGGCAAGTAGGCCATGTCACGCCATAAAGGGTAGTGTGGCAATTTTCGGCGATTGGTGGATTCGTCAGCGGCTTCTTGGGTAAAACTAATTGGGTATGGTGTATTAGCAATGCGCAGGCGGATATATTTTTCTTCAGATTGATAGACGACATGACCAAATACTTCTTTTAACCACGCGCTGACGTGTGTTTCTTCACCTGAGTAATAAATCTCCATCCCGTCAGCAAAACAATCAATCGCATGAATATAAGAGGGAAGTTTTGCCCATAGCTCTGTTTCCTGTTTCAGAAAACGCTCTACATCTAGCCAAGTGAGCAAACGCTCGCCAATGGTGAATAAATCTCTCATTTCAATTCCCCTGCAATCCATTCCAATACATCTTCTAATCGTTGCGTCAGTTGCTCATCTGTTGGATTAACACATTCCATCCCGTACCGCCATGCTTGATGCAAAAGGCTAATGTCCCCTGCACGTTGTGTCTCTGATACGTCAGCCAAGCGAATACTCTGATTTAAGCTCAGACTGCCACCATTGCGTAAGCTCTTAAGCAACTTATGTAAATCATGTCCATGCTGTTTAATCTCTTCTTTACCGAATAAGGACTTATTTTCTTGATGTAGCCAAACCGCTTTTAATCCGCACTCAACCGCATAAAACAGTAATAAACGATGTGGGTTATGTCGTTGTTCAAGTGGAGTTGTACGCCAAATCCGGGATAACTCCCGCCATGCTTTGCGTAGCTCTCGGTCAGTAACAGGTATCGCTTTCATTCCCTAATGTGCCTCCTCCCAATTCCTGCCCACACCAACTTCCACCAGCAACGGTACTTTTAAATTAGCGACTTCGCCCATTAGCTTGGGGAGGATGGTTTTTACTGGGTCGATTTCGGTTTCGGGGACTTCTAAGACCAATTCGTCATGTACTTGGAGAACCAAGCGGCTCTTGGTGTTTGCGGTTTTAGACCAATTGGCGACGGCGATCATGGCGAGTTTGATGAGGTCGGCGGCGGTGCCTTGCATGGGGGCGTTGATCGCGGCGCGTTCTGCGCCTTGGCGACGGCTGGGGTTGCTGGCGCGGATGTCGGGTAGCCATAAACGCCGCCCAAAGACCGTTTCGACATAGCCTTGCTCGCGGGCTTGGGCGCGGGTTTCTTCCATGAAACGGGCAACGCCGGGGTAACGCGCAAAATAGCGTTCGATATACACCTGCGCCGCGCTGCGTTCGATTTCTAATTCGCGGGCTAAACCAAACGCGCTCATGCCATACATCAAGCCAAAGTTAATGCTCTTGGCGACGCGCCGTTGTTCGTTTGTGACTTCATGCACCGCAACACCGAAAATCTCGGCGGCGGTAGCGCGGTGCACGTCTTCGCCATTGGCAAACGCCTCCAACAAACGTGGGTCGTCGGACAAATGCGCCATGATGCGCAGTTCGATTTGTGAATAATCTGCTGACACCATGACGCAGCCGGGTGGGGCAGTGAAGGCGGCGCGGATGCGGCGGCCTTCTTCGGTGCGCACGGGGATATTTTGCAAATTTGGCTCGCTAGAGGCCAACCGCCCCGTGACTGCCGTGGCTTGCGAGAAATGCGTGTGCACCCGCCCGGTGTGCGGATTCAGCATTTTCGGCAATTTGTCGGTATAGGTGCTTTTCAGTTTCGCCAAGCTGCGATGTTGCAAGAGCAATTTCGGCAAGGGGTAATCCAAGGCCAATTCGCTCAAGACTTCTTCATCGGTTGACGGTGCGCCGCCGGGGGTTTTCTTTTTGATTGGCAAGCTTTGCTGCACAAACAAAATTTCGGCGAGTTGCTTGGGCGAACTGAGGTTAAACGGTTGCCCCGCCAAGGCATATGCGTCTTGCTCAAGCTTGAGCAGCTTTTGCCCTAATTCATGGCTTTGCCCTTGCAATAACTGCGGATCGATGTGAATGCCGGTGCGTTCCATCGCAAAAAGGATTTCCCGCGTGGGTAACTCAATCGCTTGATACACCTTGCTCACCTGCCCCATTGCTTGCACCGCAGACCAGAGGCTGTGTTGCAAACGCAGGGTGACATCCGCATCTTCGGCGGCGTAGGCAGTGGCGGTGGCGAGGTCAACTTGGTCAAAACCAATCTGCTTCGCGCCTTTGCCACAGACTTCGCTATAGCTAATGGTTTGCAGCCCCAAATGGCGGCTGGCGAGCTGATCCATGTCATGGCCTTTGTCCGACTCCAAAACATAAGACAACAACATCGTGTCATGCACCACTCCGGCTAAGGCAATGCCATGATTGGCAAAAACGTGTTGGTCGTACTTCATGTTTTGCCCGACCTTGGCATGGGTAGCAGATTCCAACCACGGCTTGAGCTGCTGTAACACCGTGGCACGGTCAAGCTGATCCGGTGCGCCGGGGGCGGTATGCGCCAGTGGGATATAACACGCTTCGCCCGCCGCTACCGCCAAGGAAATCCCAACAATTTCGGCGGCAAAGGGATCAAGACTCGTGGTTTCGGTATCCAGTGCAGTCAAGGGCGCGGCATGGATTTTGTCGAGCCAAGTCTGCAACGCCGCCGCCTGCAAAATCGTGGTGTAGCCAGCGCGATGCTCCCCTGGGGCAGACGTAGAAGCTTCCGCCACATCTGCCACACCTTCCGCCGCACCAAATAAATCCAAATTGGTGGCATTGGTTTGCTTAGGACTTGCGGGGAGCGTTTGTGCTTCAGGGGTTTGTACTATGTCGGCCTTATTCAACTTATCCAATTTATCCAACTCGCGCCGCCATGTTTTAAAGCCAAAGCGTTCGTACAAACGGGCAAGGGTCGGAATATCCAATGGGCGTGGGGCGAGGTCGCTCGGTTGTTCGGGTAAGGGCAAGTCACAAGCCACCGTGACCAATTTTTTGCCCAAGGGTAAAAAATCTAAATGCTGGCGTAGATTGTCGCCCACCACGCCTTTAATCGCGCTGGCATTCGCCACGACTCCGGCTAAATCGCCATATTGCGTTAGCCATTTCACCGCTGTTTTTGGCCCACATTTCGTTACGCCGGGAACGTTATCCACGGTGTCGCCGATCAGGGTCAGGTAATCAACAATGCGTGCTGGGGGGACCCCAAATTTTGCCAAGACCCCGGCTTCATCCAATAGCTCGTTAGTCATGGTGTTAATCAAGCGCACTTGTGGATTGACCAGTTGGGCTAAATCTTTATCACCGGTGGAAATCACCGTGTCTAAGCCCGCCGCCGTAGCGCGGGCGGCAAGGGTGCCGATCACATCATCGGCTTCAACGCCATCAACCATGAGTAAAGGCCAACCAGCGGCGCGAATCGCCTCATGCAAGGGGGCGACTTGTGCCGCTAAATCGTCAGGCATGGGTGGGCGATGGGCTTTGTACTCGGGAAACCAGTCATCGCGGAAGGTTTTCCCTTTGGCATCAAAGATCACCGCTTTATACTCAGCCTTGAAGTCGATTTCGAGGCGGCGTAGCATCCCCAGCACCCCATAAATCGCCCCGGTGGGTTCGCCCGCGCTGTTGCGCAAATCGGGGAGGCCATGAAACGCACGGTATAAATAGGACGATCCGTCCACTAACAAAAGTAAGGGCATAAGCGATGAATTCAGAAAGTAAGTTGGTCGTTGCCAACAATGAAATAGAAAAACTCCAAGCCACTGCACGCGAGTCGTGGCGGGTCTTTGGGATTATGTCAGAGTTTGTCGAAGCGACTGAACGCCTTGCCCACATTCGCCCCGCAGTGTCGATCTTCGGCAGTGCGCGAGTGCCACCCGGCACGCCGTATTACACCTTAACCGAAACCGTGGCGCGTAAGCTGTCCGATGCCGGGTTTTCGGTGATGTCCGGCGGTGGCCCCGGCATTATGGAAGCGGCGAATAAAGGCGCGTATGCCGGAAAATCGCCCTCGGTCGGCTTAAATATCGAACTGCCACACGAACAAAAATCCAACGCCTACCAAAACATCTCACAAACCTTCCGCCATTTCTTTGCGCGTAAATACATGTTTGTGCGCTTTGCCAGTGCTTATGTGGTGATGCCCGGCGGCTTTGGCACATTGGATGAGCTGTTAGAAGCCTTAACCCTGATCCAAACCGGCAAAAGCCGCAAAATCCCTTTAATTCTGGTGTGCTCGGAGTTCTGGGGTGGTTTGGTCGATTGGTTTAAGGCACGTTTGGTCAGTGAGGGCATGATTAACGCCGACGATATGGACTTAATCCAAGTCATCGACGACCCCGACCAAATCGTCGAAGCCATCTTCAAACACTACGAAGCCCGCAGCTTCGCCCCCCTCCCCGATGAACGGGATATGTTGTTGAATTTGTAAGAGGTAAACAAAAACATGCTCGGTGGCAAAATTCGTTTTGAAGGCTTACGCGGCGTTGGCACGGTCGAACTAGACCTAATGCCAAACCAGCGGGTTTACACCCTAATTGGCACGAACGGCGTAGGCAAGACCAAAAC
>CAZOBT010000107.1:0-2382 GCA_964578025.1 uncultured Rhodocyclaceae bacterium
GTGCGATTCATCGCCAACTGCGTGCCTTTAACCCCTTCCCCGGTGCGAATACGCTGTGGCAAGGCGTAAGCCTAAAACTATGGGCTGCCGAGTTAGTGGCACGAGAATCACTACCTCCCACCGCCCTTGCAAATACGCCCTCTGGCACTATCTTGCACCTTGATAAAACCGGGATTTACGTTGCCTGTGGCCTTGCCAACTCCGCCACAAGCAACGAGGTCTTATGTGTGCGCGAATTGCAAAAAGCCGGTGGAAAACGTTTGCCAGTCATGCAATTTTTGGCCGGTAATTCCCTGCAAGTTGGGCAACAATTTGGGGCAAGCGTTTAGGGAACACAGGCTTGCCGTTTTGCCCTTGCACACCGCCACGCCAGCATTCATCAAGAAAGGAGCAACAAATGTTTAACTGGTTCAAAACCGCTGCCCTCATGGCAGCCATCATGGCCTTATTTGGCATTGTCGGACACATGATTGGGGGCAAAACCGGGATGTTTGTTGCATTCCTGCTGGGTGGCGGGATGAATTTCTATGCCTATTGGTTCTCAGATCAACAGGTATTGAAAATGTATAACGCGCAAGAAGTTGATCCCAATACTGCACCCGAGTTGTACCACATGGTGGCGGAATTGGCGCAACGCGCTGGTCTGCCAATGCCGCGTGTGTATGTGATTCATGAAGATCAACCCAATGCCTTTGCTACTGGGCGCGACCCAGAACACGCCGCTGTTGCCGCCACGACGGGGATCATGCGTTTGTTGTCGCAACGGGAATTACGCGGAGTCATGGCGCATGAACTAGCGCATGTGCAACACCGCGATATTTTGATTTCGACCATCTCCGCCAGCCTCGCCGGGGCAATTTCTGCGTTAGCCAATTTTGCGGTGTTCTTTGGTGGGCGCGATGAAGAAGGCCGCCCAATGAATCCCTTGGCAGGTTTGTTGCTCTCCTTGCTCGCCCCCCTAGCCGCGAGTCTGATCCAAATGGCGATTTCACGGGCGCGCGAGTTTGAAGCGGATCGTGGCGGTGCAGAAATCTCTGGCGACCCCCATGCTCTCGCCAACGCCCTGCAACGCATTGATGCCTACGCCCGTGGCATTCCCATGCCCGCCGCCGAAGCCCATCCCGAAACCGCACAAATGATGATCCTCAACCCACTCTCCGGCGGCGGCCTCGCCGGTCTCTTCTCCACCCACCCCGCCACCGAAGAGCGCGTTGCCCGTTTGCGGGAAATGGGGTAGTTTCAAGACCAAATGAAAAACTAACCCACAAGTGCCGTCAGACCTTCTATTTGCTAATACAGACCAAATTTATGCGTCTTAAATTCAACGACGACGAAGCACCGCAACTAAAACAATCTGATTTTGATCGAGCTACATTTCGCATTGCAAATCGCCCAAGCAACCGCAGGCAATGGCAAAACGCGGTCAAACAAGCAGTCACCGCTGGTATTGCGAGAATTGCTTCAACTCATTGTGAGATGGTTGTTTCACGTGAAACGGCAGGCAAGCGTTAATCGTTTTGCCCCCGTTTGTGGCAGCCAAAAGAGGTACAAAAAAGGGGCGTGCTAGACTTGGGGGATTCTTTTTTCGGTTGGTCTTATGAAAATCACTCCGCCGCGTCTTCCTGTTGGCTCGCTTGCCGCGCAGTTTTATTACGCCAGTTTGTTGGTTGTTGATGTCCTAGAGGGCTTTAGTTTGGCGGATAACCGCTTGGAGCTTGTGCCGAGCGAGGCCAAGCCAGCGGTGCAAAACGCGGTGTACACCACCTTACGCGCCTATGGGCAGGGGCAGTTTTATTTGCGCCAACTCTTACGCCAGCCGCTGACTGTGCCAGAAATTGAAGCCTTGCTCCTTGTCAGTTTGGCGCGTTTGGCGAGTGAGCCAGAATCGGCCTATGTCACGGTGGATCAAGCAGTGGAATGTGCGGGTTGTTTCGCCCAAGGCAAATTGCGCGGCATGGTCAATGCGGTGTTGCGTAACGCCTTGCGCCAAAACGCTAAATTACAGGCCGCCATGCAAGACGACCCCGAAGGGCAGTATCAACATCCAACGTGGTGGTTACGCCGTGTGCAACGGGCTTATCCACAAGATTGGGCAGCGATTATGGCGGCGGGCAATAGCAAGCCACCGATGGCCTTACGCGTGAATCCACAACGTACCTCCGTTGCCGCGTATTTGGCCTTATTAGCCGAGGCAGGAATTGCGGCGCGTGCCGGAGACATGGAGCTTGTGGCTGAAAGCACGGCAACGGGGGTATCTACTGTTGCCACCGCGACGACGACTAGCCCAACGATTTTGTTAGACGAAGCCGTTCCGGTCAGTCGTTTGCCCCATTTCGCCGCTGGGTGGGTCTCGGTACAAGACCCCGGCGCACAACAAGCCGC